>NZ_SMLD01000029.1:0-72031 GCF_004352805.1 Nonomuraea mesophila | reverse complement strand
CCCACCCGCCCCGAACACAATGATCTTTTTCATGCTTCCCGCCTCTTCCTTGTCGTGCTGCGCAAGGTAGCGGGGGCCGTGGTTACCGCGTGGATACCGCGATTACGGTGATTTCCATGACCAAGCCGCTGGATCCGGAGATGTTCGACCCGGTCTGTCCCTCCGGCCTCATGCCGATCAGGATCGGGGACAAGTGGGCGGGGATGATCGTCCAGTGCCTCGAGGAGGGCCCGCGGCGGTTCTCCGAACTCCTCGTGCCGCTGCGGACCATCACCCCCAAGGTGCTCACGAAGTCACTGCGGTCCCTCGAACGTGACGGCTTCGTCGTGCGTACGGTGCACGCAGGGCCCGCCAGGCACGTCGAGTACGCGCTGACCCCGCTCGGCCGCAGCCTGCTCGAACTGCTGGACGCGGCGCGCGCCTGGGCGGAGGCGCACATGGACGCGCTGATCGACGCTCGCGAGAATCAGTAGGCCCGGCCGAACACGACCCGCTTGCCGTAGGCCGAGGGCTCACCGCACAACACGCAGCGCCCGCTCTCCTCGGCGCCGTCGAGCGGAATGCAGCGCGGGGTCGCCGCCACCTTCGCCTTGATGCCGGCCTCGCACGCGGGTTCGCCGCAGTGCAGCGCCAGCGCCCATCCCGACGTGACCGCCTCCGTGAAGGAATCCCAGGTGTCGGCCGTCACGGTGTGAGCGTCGCGGAACTCGGTGGCCCGCCGCAGCAGGAAGGCCTGGAACTCCTCCAGCACGCCGGGGATGAGCTCCGGCGCGGACGACAGCGGGATGCTCTGCTTGCCGTCGTCGCCGAGCCTCCTCGCCATCACCACCGTGCCCGACTCGAGATCGCGCGGACCGAGTTCGAGCCGGAGGGGCGCACCGCGCAGCTCCCAGTCGTTGAACCGGAAGCCGGGCGAGAGCTGCGCGCGGTCGTCGACGTGGGTGCGCACACCCGCCGCCCTGAGCCGCCCCGCCAGCTCCCGCGCCGCGGCCGAGGTCTGCACGCCCTGCTCGCCGCGCCCGATCGGCACGATGACCACCTGGTAGGGGGCCATCCTCGGCGGCAGCACCAGCCCTTTGTCGTCGCCGTGGGTCATGATGACCCCGCCGATCATCCGCGTCGACATGCCCCACGAGGTGGTGTGGCACAGCTCCTGCTGACCGGCCTCCGAGGTGTAGCGGATGTCGAAGGCCTTGGCGAAGTTGCTGCCCATGTAGTGGGAGGTGCCGGCCTGCAGCGCCTTGCCGTCGCGCATCATGCCCTCGATGGTGTACGTACGCACCGCGCCGGCGAACCGCTCACCCGGAGTCTTCTCGCCCGCCACCACCGGGATCGCCGCGACGTCACGTGCGACCTCCGCGTAGACATCGAGCGCCAGCATCGTCTCCCGCATCGCGTCGGCCTCGTCGGCGTGTGCCGTGTGCCCCTCCTGCCAGAGGAACTCCGTCGTACGCAGGAACATGCGCGGCCGCAGCTCCCAGCGCACCACGTTGGCCCACTGGTTGAGCAGCAGCGGAAGGTCCCGATGCGACGAGATCCACTTGGCCATCATCTCGCCGATGATCGTCTCCGAGGTGGGTCGGACGATCAGCGGCTCCTCCAGCTCCTTGCCGCCGGCGTGCGTGACGACGGCCAGCTCGGGCGAGAACCCCTCGACGTGATCGGCCTCGCGCCGGAGGTAGCTCTCGGGGATCAGGAGGGGGAAGTAGGCGTTCTCGTGACCGGTGTCCTTGATCCTGCGATCGAGCTCGTCCTGGAGCAGCTCCCACAGGCGGTAGCCGTACGGTCGGATGACCATGGTGCCCTTCGCCGGGCCGCGGTCGACGAGCTGCGCCTTGGCCACCAGCTCGTTGTACCAGGCCGAGAAGTCCTCCTGCTGAGGTGTCACACCACGTTCATCGCGTCCCATGTAGGGAGGATATCGCCGGCGTGACCACCTGGGTTTTCCTGGCGTGGTCGAGCACCTTGACGAGCTGCCGGCCGGCCTTCAGCGGGGAACCGCCTGAGTGCGGACGCCCGGCAGGTCATCGACCGCCTCACGAGCCGCCAGCACATCAGCCTCAAAATCATCGTCGAGTGTCCCCGCGCTTCGAGCCAGGAACGCCTTGACCATTCGCCCTGGTGCAACGGGTTCGGGATCGATCATCGCGATCTCGTTCCTCCGCGAGTCATCACGATCGTCTCTCCGTGCTCTGCCTGGTCGAGGACGGTGGCGACGCTCCGGGGACCTGGCCGAGCCAGGAGCGGGCCCGGTCGTTTCCGCGCCTCGTAGTGTCAGTGGGGCTGGTGGGTTTAGCCAGGTCACAGGTTGACATCAATGTCACGTAACACGAATCACATATTTTTCCTCTGGACACGGGCCCTGTTCCCCGTTCGAGATCTTTCCGTGACGGCTCCGAAAGCGTTCCTGTAAGATGACGAGATCCCGAGGCCGGAAGCGTTTCCCCAGGTCAGATAGGGTAGTAGCCAAGCCTGGTGGGAAGTCCAACCCACCGGAGCACTCGGAAAACGGACAAGCCGTTTTCCCTACCCGCCCAGGCCCGGTGCTCAAACATCGCGGGCCGAAGACGGTTCGGAGGAGCACACAGGTCCGTCCGCTAGGTTCGGGGCCCATGTTGGCGAAACGCATCGCCGGTTCGACGTACGCATGGTGGAGGGCCCGCACGCATGCGTGGGGCCACCTGTCTACGAGCGGCGCCGAAGCGGCGGAGCGCATCGCGAGGCCACGGTATCTCCGGCCCCCCCATCTTGCACGGGAAACCGAACGGCGGTTGACGATCCGTTCGGATGAACATAGTAACGATAACGGCACAAACGGGAGTGAAGCGTGACGGCCAACCGTTGGACGCGTCGGGATTTCTTCAGAAGCTCAGGACTCGCTGCGGCGGCCCTCGTCGGCGGCCCTGCCCTCATCGCCGGTTGCAGCCGCGTCGACGACGGCGGGGGAACCACCGGCGCCTCACAGAGCGCCGACCCCCTCGCCCGCTTCAAGCAGACGGGCACGATCAAGGTCGGCATCGCCAACGAGCAGCCGTACGGCTACCGCGACAAGGACGGCAACCTCACCGGCGAGGCCCCCGAGGTGGCCCGCGCGATCTTCAAGGCGCTCGGTGTGGACAACCTGGAGGCGCAGATCGTCGACTCCTTCGGCTCCCTGATTCCCGGGTTGCAGTCGAAGCAGTACGACTTCATCGCCGCCGGCATGTTCATCATCCCGGAGCGGTGCTCGCAGATCGCCTTCTCGAACCCCGACTACGCCGGCACGACCGCGTTCCTGGTGGCCAAGGGCAACCCGAAGAAGATCACCAGCTTCGAGGAGATCGCCGAGGGCGGCGCCAAGGTCGGCGTGCTCGAAGGCGCCGTCGAGAAGGGCTACGCGGAGGCCGGTGGCGTGAAGGGCGGCCAGATTCAGGTCTTCCCCAACCAGAACGCCGCCTTCAAGGGCATCCTCGCCGGCCGGGTGGACGCCATCGCGCTGACCGCCGTCTCGCTGCGCTGGACGCTCCAGCAGCAGTACGCGGACGAGCCGCTGGAGGTCACCGAGTCGTTCGTGCCGGTCGTCGACGGGAAGGAACAGCTCGGCGCCGGCGGGTTCGGCTTCCGCAAGGAGGACACCGGGCTCATCGAGGCGTTCAACGCCGAGCTGAAGAAGCTGCAGGACTCGAACGGCGTGCTGCCGCTGATCGAGAAGTTCGGCTTCACCAAGACCGAGGTCGACAACGCCGCCAAGCTCACCGCCCAGCAGCTTTGCGCGGGCTCCTGACGCGAGCATGATGACCCTCAACCCGTGCAGCGGGGACCTGCCCGGCGTCTTCGGCGAGACGATGCCCTTC
Organism: Nonomuraea mesophila; assembly: GCF_004352805.1. Taxonomy (NCBI): domain Bacteria; kingdom Bacillati; phylum Actinomycetota; class Actinomycetes; order Streptosporangiales; family Streptosporangiaceae; genus Nonomuraea; species Nonomuraea mesophila. The sequence goes on along the minus strand of NZ_SMLD01000029.1, from coordinate 68,198 downwards.
CTGTGCCAGGGGGCCGCGGTCACGTTGCAGAGCGCGGCGGGCGGCGCCGCGCTCGCCATCGTCATCGCCCTGGTCGTGGGGTTGATGGCGTCCTCGCCCCTGCGGACCGTCCGGGGCGTCGCCCGCGTCTACATGGAGTTCTTCCGCGGCACGTCGGTGCTCGTCCAGCTGTTCTGGCTCTTCTACGCGATGCCCATCCTCACGGGCTACCAGCTGGACAAGGTGTTCGCCGGCGTGCTGGCGCTCGGTCTCAACCTGGGCGCGTACGGCTCGGAGGTGGTGCGCGGCGCGCTGCAGGCCGTGCCTCCCAGCCAGCGTGAGGCCGCGATCGCACTGAACTTCTCGCCGTTGCAGCGGATGCGCTACGTCATCCTGCCGCAGGCGTTCGTCGAGATGATTCCCCCGATGAACAACCTGCTGATCGAGCTGCTCAAAGCGACGTCGCTGCTGTCCGTCATCACCGTGGCCGACCTGGCCTACGAGGGCCGGCTGCTGGTCAACTCCGGCAGCGACCAGCTGATCGTGTTCGCGCTGATGCTGGTGATCTACTTCCTGTTCTCGTACGCGATCACGTTGGTGATGCGGTTCGTCGAGCGGCGGGCCGCGCGCATGGTGGGCCGGGGTAAGCCGCGGCGACGGCGGCGGGCCACGGCGGCAGTGGAGGCGGCCCGATGATCTGGGACTGGAACTGGACGCTGGAGATCCTGCCCCGGCTGCTGACGCAGGGGCTGCTGGTCACCGTGCAGGCCACGCTCGGCGGCGCGGTGCTCGCGTTCGTGCTGGGGCTGTTCGTGGCACTGCTGCGCCGCTCGCGCCGGGCGTACATCAGCCGGCCGGTGGGCGCGATCATGGAGTTCATCCGCAGCACGCCGCTGCTGGTGCAGCTGTTCGTGCTCTACTACGTGCTGCCGGACTTCGGGTTCAAGATGACCGCGCTGACGACGGGGATCATCGGGCTGGGCGTGCACTACGCCGCCTACACCTCGGAGGTCTACCGCGCGGGCATCGAGGGTGTGCCGAAGGGCCAGTGGGAGGCGGCGATCGCCCTCAACATGCCCCGCCCCTACACCTGGATCAGCATCGTTCTGCCGCAGGCCGTACGCCGGGCCCTGCCCGCTCTGGGCAACTACGTGGTGGCGATCTTCAAGGAGTCGCCGCAGCTTTCCGTGATCACTGTTGTCGACGTCGTCGGGCTCGCCCGCGGGGTCGGCTCCGAGAGCTTCCGCTACCTGGAGCCGATGACCATCGCCGGGCTGTTCTTCCTGCTCATCGCGATCCCAGCGTCGATGCTCGTCCGTCGTATGGAGCGCCGTCTTGATACCTGATACGCAGTCAGAAAAAGATCCACGTGCCGGGAACGATCAGCAGTGGATGATCCAGTTCGACAAGGTCGTCAAGCGGTTCGGCGACGTGACGGTCCTGCGCGAGCTGGACTTCCACGTCAAGCCCGGGGAACGCTGCACCCTCATCGGGCCGAGCGGTTCGGGGAAGACGACGATCCTGCGCCTGCTGATGACCCTCGAACGGGTCACGTCCGGCACCATCGAGGTCGACGGTCAGTGCCTGTCGCACGTGAAGCGCGGCGACCGGATGGTGCCGGCCGACGAGAAGCACCTGCGCCAGGTCCGCAAGAAGATCGGCATGGTGTTCCAGCAGTTCAACCTGTTCCCGAACATGAACGTGCTGCGCAACATCACCGAGGCCCCGGTGCGGGCGCTCGGCGTTCCGCGGGAGCAGGCGGAGGAGAAGGCGCGCGAGCTGCTGGAGATGGTCGAGCTGTCCGACAAGGCGCTCTCGCATCCGTCGCAGCTGTCGGGCGGGCAGCAGCAGCGGGTCGCCATCGCGCGGGCGCTCGCGATGGAGCCGGAGGTGCTGCTGCTGGACGAGGTCACCTCGGCGCTCGACCCCGAGCTCGTCTCCGGCGTGCAGTCCCTGCTGCGTGACATCGCGCGGTCGAGCAACCTGACCCTGCTGTGCGTCACCCACGAGATGAACTTCGCCCGGGACATCTCGCACCGGGTGCTCATGTTCGACCAGGGGCAGATCGTCGAGGACGGGCCGCCCGAGCAGATCTTCAACGAGCCGGAGCAGCAGCGTACGCGGGACTTCCTCCAGGCCGTGCTCGACGCCTAGTTTCTCGAGGCGTGGTTTCTCAAAGGCGGTGCTCGACGCCTGAGGACGTCCAGGCCGGCCCGCGCCGGCCGGCCTGGACGCCCGTCTGATCAGCGCAGGTCGAACCGGTCGAGGTTCATGACCTTGTCCCACGCCGAGACGAAGTCGGCCACGAACTTCTCCTTCGCGTCGTCGCTCGCGTAGACCTCCGCGAGCGCGCGAAGCTCGGAGTTCGAGCCGAAGACCAGGTCGGCCCGGGTGCCGGTCCACTTGACCGCGCCCGTGGCGTTGTCGCGGCCCTCGAACGTGGTCTGGTCAGGGGAGGTCGACGTCCACGTCGTGCCCAGGTCGAGCAGGTTGACGAAGAAGTCGTTGGTGAGCTTCCCGGGGGTCTCGGTGAGCACCCCGTGCGCCGTCTGCCCGTGGTTCCCGCCCAGGACGCGCAGACCGCCGACGAGCACGGTCATCTCGGGGGCGCTCAGGGTCAGCAGGTTGGCCCGGTCGAGCAGCAGGAACTCGGCGGCCAGCCGGTGGCCCTTCCCGACGTAGTTGCGGAAGCCGTCGGCGGTGATCTCCATCGCGGCGAACGACTCCGCGTCGGTCTGCTCCTGCGTGGCGTCCACGCGGCCGGGCGTGAAGGGCACCTGGACGTCGACGCCGGCGTCCTTGGCGGCCTTCTCGACGGCGGCGCACCCGCCGAGCACGATCACGTCGGCCAGCGAGACCTGCTTGCCGCCGGTCTGGGCGGCGTTGAAGGCCTGCTGGACCCCCTCCAGGGAGCGCAGCACCAGCGCGAGCTGGTCGGGGTCGTTGACCTCCCAGCCGTTCTGCGGCTCCAGGCGGATGCGGGCGCCGTTGGCGCCGCCGCGCTTGTCGCTGCCGCGGAACGTCGAGGCCGACGCCCACGCGGTCGACACGAGCTGCGAGACCGTCAGGCCGGACGCCAGGATCTTGCTCTTCAGCTCGGCGACGTCCGCCGCGTCGACCAGCTCGTACGTCCTCGCCGGCAGCGGGTCCTGCCACAGCAGCGTCTCGGACGGGATCTCCGGGCCGAGGTAACGCTCGACCGGGCCCATGTCGCGGTGCGTCAGCTTGAACCACGCCCTGGCGAACGCGTCGGCGAACTCGTCGGGGTTGTCGAGGAAACGCCGCGAGATCGGCTCGTAGACCGGGTCGTAGCGCAGCGACAGGTCGGTCGTCAGCATCGTCGGCGCGTGCCGCTTCGACGGGTCGTGGGCGTCGGGCACGGTGCCGGCGCCGGCACCGTCCTTCGGCCGCCACTGGTGGGCGCCCGCGGGGCTCTTGAACAGCTCCCACTCGTAGCCGAAGAGGATCTCGAAGAAGCTGTTGTCCCACGTGGTCGGGGTGTTGGTCCAGATGCCTTCGAGGCCGCTGGTGATGGTGTCGGCGCCCTTGCCGGTGCCGAAGGTGTTGCGCCAGCCGAGGCCCTGCTCCTCGAACGAGGCGGCCTCGGGGTCGGGGCCGACGTTGTCGGACGGGCCCGCGCCGTGCGTCTTGCCGAAGGTGTGACCGCCCGCGATGAGGGCGACCGTCTCCTCGTCGTTCATCGCCATCCGGCGGAACGTCTCACGGATGTCCCTGGCCGCGGCGAGCGGGTCGGGGTTGCCGTTCGGGCCCTCCGGGTTGACGTAGATGAGGCCCATCTGCACCGCGCCGAGCGGGTTCTCCAGCTCGCGGTCGCCGGTGTAGCGCGCGTCGCCGAGCCACGTGGACTCGGGACCCCAGTAGACGTCCTCCTCCGGCTCCCACACGTCCTCACGGCCGCCGGCGAAGCCGAAGGTCTTGAAGCCCATCGACTCCAGGGCCACGTTGCCGGACAGGATCAGTAGGTCGGCCCACGAGAGCTTCTTGCCGTACTTCTTCTTGACCGGCCACAGCAGGCGGCGGGCCTTGTCGAGGTTGGCGTTGTCCGGCCAGCTGTTGAGCGGGGCGAAACGCTGCTGGCCGGAGCCGGCGCCGCCGCGGCCGTCGCTGATCCGGTAGGTGCCGGCGCTGTGCCAGGCCATCCGGATGATGAACGGGCCGTAGTGGTCGAAGTCGGCCGGCCACCAGTCCTGCGAGGTGGTCAGGGCCTCGGCGATGTCACGCTTCACGGTCGCGAGGTCGAGGCTCTTGAACGCCTCGGCGTAGTCGAACTCCCCACCGAAGGGGTCGGCCACGACGGGGTTCTTGGCGAGGATCTTCAGGTTGAGCCGCTCCGGCCACCACTGGCGGTTTCCGCCGCCCTGAGTCGGGTGCAGCGCGCGCTCATGCGCCACCGGGCAGCCGCCCTCGCCCTCGTTCTTGGGGTCAGTGACGATTGCTTCGTGGTTCTCGGACATGGATTCCTTCCGATATCGGGACTTCCTGGCGCTCAGGAACTGCGACTGGTGGAACAGCTTGGGCACAGGCCCCAGTAGATGACCTCGGCCTCGTCGATCGAGAAACCGTGGTCGTCCGACGCGGACAGGCAGGGTGCGTGCCCGACCGCGCAGTCGACGTCGGCGACGGCGCCGCACGACCGGCACACGACGTGGTGGTGGTTGTCCCCGACCCGCCCCTCGAACAGGGCCGCGCTGCCGGCCGGCTCGATGCGGCGGACGAGACCCGCGGCGGTGAGCGCGTGCAGGGCTTCGTACACGGCTTGCAGGGAGATGTGGCCGACCCGCTCGCGCACCCCGGAGGCGATCGCCTCGACGCCGAGGTGGTCACCTTTCCTGACGGTCTCGAGCAGCGCGACGCGGGCAGCCGTCACCCGAAGTCCTGCCCCGCGCAGCTCCTCGGCGGTCGTCGGCGTCTTGGGTGCGGTCATGGCCGCAACCGTATCCGCATAAACACGAACGATACAAGAGAACGAAGCATGCAAATTAGTGGCGTGTCGTGGATCAGAAGCCGCTCTCGTCGAGGCGGAGGAAGGTCGCGCCCTGGGCGGCGGCGCGGGCGCCGAGAAGGTGCCCGTCGCACATCCGCGTCTCCGTGCCGGCCCGGTCGATCACCTTCCACGTCACCGGCTCCTCGCACGGCCGGCCGAGCCGGTCGTGGTCCCACGCGCGCCGGCACACGCGGCACTCGGTGACGCCGGCCCGGGAGGACAGGGTGTTGCCGTGCTCGGGGCAGACCCCCCACGGCAGCCCGCACGGCTGCGCCTGGAGCTTGGCCAGGTCGTCGGCCGCGCGGTGGAGCTCTTCCGCGCCTCTGGCGAACCGGCTCGCGGTGGTGCGCGCCGTCGTGATGGGCTCGAGCTCGGGCCGGAGGGCGCGGTCGCAGAGCGCCAGAACCTCGGTGGTGAGCGCCTCGGCGCGACCCGCGAGGTCGCGCAGCTGTGCGGGAGTGACGGTCATGCCGGTTTCCATCCTCGCGAGGGCCGCCGCCTGGTGCGGCCGGGGAATGGTTGCTGATCTGGACCCTACGTCCTGTCGGCCACCGGCGTGCCGGTCGGCGCTCCGGTGGCAAAGGTACGCTCAACTCCGGTGATCGATCGATCACGCCGGGTGAGCATGGGCCGCGTGACCGAACCGCTGCCGCGCACCCCCGGCGTCGAACTCCTGGACGTCCACCGGATCGCCCTGACCGAGACCGCCGCGCCCCCGCTGTCGCCGGACGAGCGGATGGCGATGGACCGCCTGTGGGAGGAGTCGGTCCTGGCCAATCCGAGCCTGTTCGACGGGCCGGTGGTGGCGTGCGCGAGCCTCGCGTGGGAGGGGCCCCACACGTTGGCCGTCTCGTGGGTGCGCACGACGTACCGGCATCACGTCCTGCGCCGGGTCATGGGCTCCGCCGCCTGGCTGCCGTCCCTCTTCGTCGCCGTCGTGCAGCCGGCCGACGACGGGCGCCTGCTGGTCGGGCGGATGTCGCCGGTCACGGTGGCGCCCGGCCGCTGGCAGCTGCCCGGCGGCTCCATGGAGCCGCCCGAGGGCGACGGGCCCCTCGACGAGGCCGCGCTGCGCGGGCACGCCGCCCGCGAGCTGGCCGAGGAGACCGGCGTCGACACGGCCCCTGAAGACCTGAGCCTCTGGCTCGTCACGCGCGGCGCTGCCGGGAACGTCGGCGTGCTGTTCAGCGCGCCCGGCCGGCCCGCGTCGTTCCTGCGCGAGCGGTTCGCGAGCCTGGTGGCCGCGGAGGAGCACCCGGAGTTCGACCGGATCGCCTTCGTACGCTCGGCGTCCGAGCTGGGCGGGCCCCTGGTCGACTACCTGGAGCCGGTCGTCCGCCGCTGCCGGCGGTCGGGTCAGATCATGCACACGTCCTGAGAGAACGTTCCGGTCTCCACGATGCGCCGGTAGGCGGGGCACCGGGTCCAGTCGTCCGCGCGGCACTCCATGAGGTGCTCGATCAGCGTCTTGGACGCCGAGATCTCCCGCAGCCGGCGCTCCAGCTCCTCGTGGTGTTTCCGGAGCAGCGCCTGGCGTTCGGCCTGGCCGGAGACGTTCAGCACTTCCCTGATCTGCTCCAGGCTCATCCCCGCCGACTTGGCGCGGATGATCGTCAGCACGCGAACCACGTGCTCCTGCGTGTAGCGGCGGCGGCCGTTCACCCTGGCGGCGGGGGCCAGCAGGGACATCGCCTCCCAGTGGCGCAGCACGTGCGGCGCGAGCCCGAACCGCTCGGCGAGCTCTCCGATCCGCATGGAGTCGCTTGACTTCATGTTGACATTAACTTGCAGACTCTCCTCCATGTCAAGACACATGGAGGACGACATGTTCGACGCCGTTATCGTCGGCGCAGGTCCTGCCGGCCTGGCCGCCGCCCTGACCCTGGGCCGGACCTGCCGTACGGTCCTGCTCCTCGACGCGGGTGAGGGCCGCAACGCCAGGGCCGCACACGTGCACAACTTCCTGACCCGCGACGGCACACCGCCCGCCCAGCTGCGGGAACTCGGCCGCGCCGACCTGGCCGCGTACCCGTCGGTGCGGGTCAGGACCGGGACGGTCACCGACGTCACCGTGCTGGAGGGCTGTTTCCGCGTGGACCTGGAGGGCGGCGGTACGGCGGACGCGCGCCGGCTCCTGCTGGCCACCGGACTGGCCGACGACCTCCCCGGCCCGCGCGGCGTCGAGGCCCTGTGGGGCCGCTCCGCCTTCCACTGCCCCTACTGCCACGGCTACGAGTGCGCGGGCAGAACGGTCGCGGTGCTCGGCGCCGCGCCGGCCCGGGTGCGGCTGGCGCTGCAGCTGAGCCGGTTCGCCGCCGACGTCGCCCTGTGCACCGGCGGCGAACCCCTCGACCCGGCGTCGCGGGCCACCCTGGAGACCAACGGCGTCACCGTACGCTGCGAGCCCGTCGCTCACCTGGAGGGCGCCGGCGACCGGCTGGAACAGGTCGTCTTCGAGGGCGGCCCGCCCCTGGCCAGGGACGCGGTGTTCGTCGTGAACGTGCCGCGCCAGCGCTCCGAGCTGGCCGCCCGCCTCGGCTGCGCGTCGTTCGCAGACGGGTGCGTCGAGATCGACGAGTTCGCCCGGACGAGCGTGCCCGGCGTGTACGCGGCCGGCGACCTGGCCAGGCGGGCCACCCTTCCCATGCCACTGGCCGCCGTGGTCGCCGCCGCGGCCGGCGGCACCCTGGCCGGCGCCGTCATCGACCAGGACCTGGTCGGCGCCGACTTCGGACTCCCTGACCCGTTCGCGCGGGCGAGGAGCTGACCGCCGTGCTCCGCACCGCGTCCGCGACGAGCAACGTGCCGCTCGCCACGGCCGGCCTCCTGCTCGGCATGCTGCTGTCGGTCCTCGACCAGACGGTCGTCGCCATCGCCCTGCCCGCCATCGCCGCCGACCTGGGCGGCATGGACGCCATCGGCTGGATCGTCACGTCGTACGTGCTGGCCTCGACCGCGACCGGCGCGCTCTACGGCCGCGTCAGCGACCGGTACGGCCGCCGCCCGGTCCTGCTCGTCGCCCTCGCCGTCTTCGTCGCGGGCTCCGCCCTGTGCGCCCTCGCGCCGACGATGCCCCACCTGGTCGCCGCGAGGACCGTGCAGGGCGTCGGCGCGGGCGCGCTGTTCGTGCTGCCCACCATCGTGTTGTCGGAGCTCTACCCGCGGCGGCTGCGCAGCCGCGTGCAGGGCTTCACCGGCGGCGTGTTCGCCCTGGCCAGCGTGGGCGGCCCGCTCGCCGGTGGAGCGATCACCGACGCGGCGGGCTGGCGCTGGGTCTTCCTCGTCAACCTGCCGCTCGGCCTGCTCGCCATGGCGCTCGTCGCGTACGCGCTGCGGCTGCCGAGGGCGGGCGGGGACGGCAGGGTGGACGTGCCGGGAGCCCTGCTGATCGTGGGCGCGACGGTGAGCCTGCTGCTGGTCGCCGAGTGGGGCGGACGGGTGTACGCATGGAACTCCGCCGTGATCCTCGCCCTGACAGGGGCGCTGGTCGTGCTGACGACCCTGTCCGTGTGGTGGGAGCGGCGTGCCGCGAACCCGCTGCTGCCGCCGCGGTTGTTCGCCGGCCGCGCGCTGCGGGTCACGCTGCCCGCGAGCGCGCTGCTCGGGGCCCTGCTCGGCGGGTCCGTCGTCTACCTGCCCACCTACCTGCAGGCGGCGTACGGGATGGGGGCCACCCAGGCGGGCCTGGCGCTCAATCCGTACGTGCTGACGTTCATGGCGGTCTCCTCGCTGGCCGGCGCCCGCATCGGCGCGAGCGGCCGGTTCAGGCCCTACCTGGTCGCCGGCGCGGCGATCGCGGCGGCCGGGTTCGCCCTGCTGGGCGGCCTCGTCCCGGGCGCCGGCTACGTGCTGTTCGCCGTGGTGACCGCCGTGCTGGGGCTCGGTTTCGGGCTGCTCATGCAGAACCTCGTGGTCGTCACGCAGAACGCGGCCGAGCCCGCGGACCTTGCCGCCGCCACGTCCGCCGCGGTGTCGGCGCGGGGCCTCGGGCTGTCGGCCGGCGTGGCCGCGGCAGGGAGCCTGCTCGCCCGGGAGCTCCACGGCCGCGCCCCCGGCCCGGAGTCGACGGCAGCGGCGATCCCCGACGTGCTCTTCTGGGGCGCGCCGGTCGCCGTCGTGCTCGTGGCGCTGATGGCCGCGCTCCCCAGGACGGTCGATCGGCCAGGGAAAACGCCTCCGGCTCGCGCCTAGCGCAGGCGGGCCAGGCAGCGGCCGTACGCGGTCCAGCAGTCGGCCTCCGTGAAGCCGGCGGCGAGCCCGACGCGCCGGATGTCGCTCGCCGAGACGGTCGCCCAGCCGAACCACTCACCGGTCAGCGGCCCCCTGCGCAGCCGGAGCCGGTCGACCCGGCTGGGCGTCCCGGGCGGTGCGACCTCCGCCACGATCGTGCCGCCCGGCCGCAGGAGCTGCCTGAGCCTGTGGAGCAGCGCCTCGGGGTTGCCGCCGATGCCGATGTTGCCGTCGGCGAGCAGCGCCGTCGCCCAGCGGCCGCTGCCCGGGATGTCGTCGAAGACGTCCCGCAGCAGGGCGAAACCTCCGGCGCGGCGGGTCAGGGCGACGGCGCGCGGCGTGATGTCGATGCCGAGGGCCCGCACCCCGCGCCGGGTCAACGCCGCCGTGAGACGCCCGGGGCCGGAGCCGACGTCCAGCGTGGGGCTGGAGCAGTGGCTCAGCAGCTCCTCGTCGCCGTCGATCGGCTCGAACCAGCGGGCGGTCTCCAGCGTGGTACGGGTGCCGTCCACGTGTTCGAGCTCGGCGCTCTCTCCCGCGAGGGCGTCGGCGTACAGTTCTCCGATCATCGGCCCAGCTCCCGCAGGGCGGCGGCGAAGCGGGACGCGGGTGCCTCGGCGGCGACCGCGGCGGCGTCCGCCGCGGTGTCGACGTCAATCAGCTCGGGCAGGTGGTGCACGGCCAGCCCGGCGCGTTCGAGCCGGTCCAGCTGCAGCTTGCCGGTCTCCGGATGGGACATGGGCACCCCGAGCAGCAGCCCCGGGTCCGGTCGCCGCAGGCCGAGCAGCCAGAACCCGCCGTCGGCGGCCGGCCCGTACACCGCGTCGTGCCGTTCGAGCGCCTCGCCGGCCTCGCGCAGGAGCGCGGGGGTGACCTGGGGGGTGTCCATGCCGATCAGTACGACGGGTCCGGGCCGCAGCCGGTGGACGTCGGCGAACGCGGCCGCGAGGCGCTCGTCCAGGCCGGCCCCACGCTGCGGGATGACCACGAACTCCGCGGGCAGCCAGCGGCCGGGCAGCCCGTCGAGAGCGAGCACCCGCTGGACGGCCGGCGCCTCGGCGGCGGCGCGCACGCTGTCGCGGAGCGCGGCCTCGGCGAGGGCGGCGGCCTCGGCCGGGCTGTACGGCGGCGTGAGGCGGGTCTTGACCTTGCCGGGCAGCGGCTCCTTGGCGATGATCACGATCTGGAACGGATGGTGGCTCAGCGTGCTCAGTCCTTCCGGAAAGCCGACAGCAGGTGATCTCCCACCGCGAGCAGGGCGATGGCCGCGAGGACGATGAGGAGGTTGACGCCGTACGACAGCGGCAGGATCGACGGGTTGTCGGCCCGGCGGCCCAGCGCCAGCACGGTGGGGAGGGTGGCGAGCACCAGGGTTCCCGCCAGGACCAGGGCGGTCCGCAGGGACCGGGACCGGCAGCCGATCACCGTGCCGGCCGCCGCCACACCCGGGGCGAGCAGGGCGTCGTGGACGACGAGCACCCCGCCGAACCACAGGGCCCACCCGATGAGGATGCCCTCCAGCGCGAGCCCCGCCAGGCCGAGGACGATCAGGGCGCCGCCGGCCGCGTAGCCGACCCACCTCATGTCACCCTCACTTCCCTGACCCACTTGGTCTGCAGGGCGCCCGGCCGGTTCGGCGCGATCAGGCGCACCGGGAAGCCGTGGTCGGCGCTCAGCGTCTCCCCGTTGATCCGCAGGGCCAGCAGCGTCAGCGGATCGCTCCAGTGCGGCGGGCGGACCTCGCTGCTGCGATAGCCGCCCGACCGCTCCAGGGACTCGACGACCACGAAGGCGTCAGGGGAGGCGCCGGCGGAAAGGAGCAGGTCGCGCAGCCGTACCCCGGTCCACTCGCACTCCACGCTCCAGCCCTCCACGCACGCGATCGGCAGGCGTACGGTGTGCTGCGGCAGCCGCAGCAGGTCGGCGTAGCCGAGCGACGCAGGCGTGCGCACGGCGCCCGTGACCCGCAGCCGGTAGTCGCCGGGGACGGCGGTCACGCCGGCCGCGGCCGCCGACCTGTTGACGGGCACGCCCTGAGGCCCGACGCGGGGATCGCGCGGGGCCAGGGCGGCCAGCCGGGCCAGCGGGGTGACCGCCTCGCCCGCGGTGACCAGGGCGGTCAGGCCGCACGCCGCGGCGACGGTGAACAGCAGCCGTCTGCGCTCCGGGCTCTCCACGCGGGTCCACAGGTTCCGCCTGACCTTCGCCCACTCGTTGGCCACGTGGATGAGCAGCGCGCCGTAGACGACGTACGCCGTCCAGTAGTGCGCCTGGAGGAAGCCGAACGGATACGGGTAGAGGTAGGCGATGTTCAGGGTCCCGGTGACGAGCTGGAACAACGCGCCCGCCACCAGGAGCAGCACGCACAGGCGTTCGACGGCGTGGCCGGCGGAGCGGAACGGCGGCCACTGCCACAACTTCGGGTGGACGGCCCAGAGCTTGGCCAGCAGCAGCGGAACCGTGGCGATCCCGCCGATGACGTGCAGCCCCTGGGTGACCCGGTAGAGGTTGACCGGCCGCGACGGCCACAACAGCCAGGCGGGCGGGTGCTGCGTGAAATGGCTGAACAGCCCGGTGACGAACGCGACGGTGAAGCTCACGCCCAGCCAGACGCCCAGCTTGGCGGCCACCTGCTCGGAGCGCAGGGTGCTGGTGAACCTGGCGGCGACGGTGCTGAGGTTCACGGGCGTACCTCCACTGGGCGGGACCGGCGTACGGCCCAGCCGACCAGCACGGCCAGGGCGGCCGCGGCGTAGAAGGGGGTGCCGAGGCTGCCGGGGGCGGTCGGGCCCGCGGTGTAGGCGACCGCGGCGGCCAGGGCCACGCCCAGCCACTCCACCCGTCCGTCCAGGGCGGTCAGCGCGACGACCAGCAGCGCGTACCAGGAGTAGCCGGGGGTGAACAGCAGCAGGAGCGAGCCGCTGACCAGCAGCGCGCCCTGCCAGGGCCGGTCGGCGTCGCCGTGGCGCAGCACGAGGAGGACGACCAGGAGGAGCAGCGCGACCGCGGCGTAAGGGGCCCAGGAGTCGGGCAGGAGCAGCCGCAGGACCGCGTAGCGGTTGCCGTGGCCGGCGCCGTCGTAGCGCTCCTCCTTGACGTAGCCCGGCAGGTAACCCAGGACGGCGGCGCCCGAGGCCAGCACGTACGGCACGTACGACAGCGTCACCACGAGCACGGCCGGCACCACGGTCACGAGGACGCGCCGCCACGCCACTCCGCGCGCCAGCACGCCGGACAGGGCGCCGGGCAGCGCCGTCGCGGGCAGCAGCTTGGCCGCCACGGCCGCGCCGAGCAGGGCGCCCCGGGCGTGACCGGCGCGGACGGCGGCGAAGGCCGCCACCACCAGCAGCACGCCCAGCATGTCGACGTGCGCGTTGTTCACCGCCTCGATCGGCACCGCGGGGCACCACGCCCAGTACGCCGCCCGGCGGGCACCCGCGAACCGGCACAGCGCCGCCAGCGTCAGCACGGCCATCACCCAGCCGCCGACCTGGAGGGCCTTGTGCCGGGAGCCTTCCGGCGACAACCAGTGGACCAGCAGGAAGTAGCCCTGCGCGACCGGCGGGTAGATCGTGGGTTCGGCCGGGCGGTTGATCCTGGTGCAGCCGCCGCCGGGCAGGGACCACAGGGCAGGGGCGCCGCAGGTGGAGGGGAACAGCCAGTCGTCGCGCAGCCGTTCGAGCGCGGGGTCGGCCGGCGGGTGGTCGTAGGGGGAGATGCCGGCGGCCTGCACCCGGCCGTCCCAGGCGTACCGGAAGGAGTCGGTGCTGCTGCTCGGCGGGGCCGCCAGCCCGGTCGCGGCCAGGACGATCCCGCCGGCGACGACCAGCGTGCAGAGCCGCCGCTCCGGCACCCGCCTGACCAGCCACAGGGCGGCCGCGAACAGTGCCCAGGCCGCCAGCGTCCAGCCCAGGCCGGGCGGCCCGGCGGCCATCCTGAGCAGGACGGCCGCCAGGGCGGCGAGGGCGCCCCCGGCGAGGAGCAGGCTTCGGTTCACGAGCGGCAGCCTCGCATCCCGCGGCCGTTCCAGGGCCGCGGTGGCGGCGTCCGTTCGCCGTCCGTAAGAGCCCTTACGAACCTCTTACGTCCCTTCGGCGCGGCCGGGGCGACGGGCTAGCGTCGGCGGCGTGAGAGTGATGGTCACCGGCTCGGCCGGTTTCATCGGCGGGCACGTGGCCGAGACCCTGGAGGCGGCGGGTCACGACGTCGCCGGCCTGGACCTGCGCCACGGCGCCGACGTACGCGACGGGGACACCCTGGACGCGCTTCTGCCGGGCGCCGACGTCGTCGTGCACCAGGCCGCCAAGGTCGGGCTCGGCGTGGACGTGTCCGACCTGCCGGACTACGCCTCGGTCAACGTGTACGGCACCGCCGTGCTGCTGGCCGCCATGGCCAGGCACGGCGTCGGACGCCTCGTGCTGGCCTCCTCCATGGTCGTCTACGGCGAGGGCGACTACGAGTGCGTACGGCACGGCCGGGTCCGGCCGGGGCCGCGTACCGTGCCGGACCTGGAGCGGGGCCGGTTCGAGCCGAACTGCCCGCAGTGCGGCGAGCCGGTGCGCTGCGCCTCCATCGGCGAGGACGCCGCACCCGATCCGCGCAACGCCTACGCCACCAGCAAGCTCGCCCAGGAACACCTGAGCGCCAACTGGGCCAGGGAGACCGGCGGGAGCGCCGTCGCCCTCAGGTACCACAACGTCTACGGCCCGCGCATGCCCCGCGACACCCCCTACGCGGGAGTGGCCGCGATCTTCCGCTCCGAGCTGGCGGCGGGCCGGGCTCCGAAGGTGTTCGAGGACGGCCGCCAGCTCCGGGATTTCGTGCACGTACGCGACGTCGCCCGTGCGAACCTGGCGGCGATGACGGCTACGCCGCGGGCGGGGGAGCTGAGGGCGTACAACATCGCGAGCGGCACCCCGCACACCGTGGGCGAGATGGCGGCGGCGCTGGCCGCCGAGCGGGGCGGGCCCGACCCGCGGATCACCGGGGACTACCGGCTGGGCGACGTGCGCCACATCGTGGCCTCGCCCGAACGGGCCGGCGAGGAACTCGGCTTCCACGCCGAGATCGGCTTCGACGCCGGGATGAAGGAGTTCGCTCGATCATGACGGTGGACGTGATCCTCCCCTGCCTGAATGAGGAGGCGGCGCTCGGCTGGGTGCTCGGGCGCATGCCCGACGGCTACCGGCCCATCGTGGTCGACAACGGCTCGACCGACCGTTCGGCCGAGGTCGCCCACGAGCTCGGCGCCCACGTCGTCCACGAGCCGCGGCGCGGCTTCGGCGCCGCCTGCCACGCCGGCCTGCTCGCCTCGGCCGCAGACGTCGTCTGCTTCATGGACGCCGACGCCTCACTCGACCCCCGCGAGCTGCCCACGGTGGTCGCGCCCGTCGCCGGCGGCCAGGCCGACCTGGTGCTCGGCGCCCGCCGGCCGCAGGCCCGCGGGGTGTGGCCCTGGCACGCCCGGCTCGGCAACGCCGTGCTCGCCCGCATCCTGCGCCGCCGCACCGGGGCCGTGCTGCACGACCTCGGGCCGATGCGGGCCGCCCGGCGGGACCGGCTGCTGGACCTCGGGCTCACCGACCGCCGCTTCGGCTATCCGTGCGAGATGGTGCTGCGGGCAGCCGCGGCCGGCTGGCGGATCGCCGAGTCGGAGGTCGCCTACCTGCCCAGGGAGGGACGTTCGAAGGTGACGGGGACGGTGCGCGGGACCCTGCAGGCCGTCTCCGACATGCGGCGGGTCATGGCCGAACTCGGCTGACTTCCTCGGGAAACCAATCTCCCACTGGGCTTTCCTCCCGCTCGTCCTGCCGGTGACGACGCGAAGCCTACGGCTCTCCAACGACATGTCGGCCGGCTCGCCTCGTTCAACGCGGAAAGAATCTTGCCGCAATGGCTTCTAGCGTGGGCCTCACCCAACCGACAAGGAGTCCCCATGGACATCCGGCCGTTCACTGTCGCCATTCCCCAGCCCGACGTCGACGACCTGGCCGACCGGCTGGCCCGTACCCGGTGGCCCGACGAGCTGCCCGGCGTCGGGTGGACCCGCGGCCTGCCGCTGACGTTCCTCAAGGAACTGGCCGCGTACTGGGCCGACGGGTACGACTGGCGTGCCGCCGAGGCGGAGCTCAACGCCTACCCGCAGTTCACGACCGAGATCGACGGGCAGCGCATCCACTTCCTGCACGTACGGTCCGAGGACCCCGGCGCGCTCCCCCTGGTGCTCACCCACGGTTACCCCAGCGCCTTCGCCGAGTTCACCCAGCTGATCGAAGAACTGCGGCAGGACTTCCACGTGGTGGTCCCCTCGCTGCCGGGCTTCGCCTTCTCCACCCCGGTGCGCGAGACCGGCTGGTCGATGGGCCGCACCGCGCGGGCGTGGATCGAGCTCATGCGCCGCCTCGGCTACGACCGGTACGGCCTCCACGGCGGCGACGTCGGCGCCGGCGTGGCCGGTGCGGTGGCCGGCCTGGACGGCGAGCACGTCGCGGGCGTGCACACCGTGACCGACCCGTACACCGCGGCCGCCACGGCCACCTTCATACCGGGCATGGCCGACCGCCTCGACCCGTCCGACCCGGTGGACCGTACGGCACTCGACCGGATGGCCCGCTTCCGCGCCGAGGACAGCGGCTACCTGGCCATCCAGAACAGCCGCCCGCAGACGATGGGCTACCTGCTCAACGACTCGCCGGCCGGGCAGCTCGGCTGGATCGCGGAGAGCTTCGAACGCTCCACCGACCTGCCGTACGACCGGGACCAGCTGCTCACGATCGTGAGCCTGTACTGGTTCACCGGCTCGGGCGTGTCCGCCGCCCGCTTCCTGTACGAGCAGGCCCACTTGTCCGACTGGGGCGAGCCGCCGACCGTGCCGCAGGGGTTCTCGGTGTTCGGTGCGGACTCCACGGCGCGCAGGCTCGTCGGCCCGCCCGACGGCGCCTTCTGGACGGAGCACGAGCGCGGCATGCACTTCCCGGCGATGGAGGCGCCGCAGACGCTGGCCGCCGACCTGCGCGCCTTCTTCGGCGAGCTGAAGTGATCCGCCCGGGCCCGTCAGCGACGTGCCGTGGCCTCCGCGTCCGCGTGGCCGGGGGCGGCGAACGCGGCCCGGTGCTCGGTGACGAACTCGGCGAACGAGCGGGCCGGGCGGCCGGTGACGTCGGCGACGGTGCCGGTCACGCGGTCCTCCGCGCCGCGCCGGATGTCCGGGCGCGACCACCGCGACGGCGCTGCGCGGCGTCGGCGACTGAGGGGCGTCGGGGCTGAAGGGCGGCCTGCCCGGCGATCAAGGAACGTACGTCCCTGATCGCCGGGAGAGGGGGATGGCCGCCGCGGCGTCGGGGGGTCGGCGCGCCGCACCCCGCTCGTCCCGTACGCTGCCGGTCACGCGCAGGCGGCAGGCAGGGCGTCGGCGAGGTGGTGTCCGGCGCGCACGGAGGATCACCGGTGGCCGCGGCCGCACCGGGATCCCGCGCTTGCGGGAGCGGTCAGCCCTTGCTCCAGATGGCCGCGAAGGTGTTGCCCGCGGTGTCCAGGACGACAGGCGTGTAGCCCAAGGCCTTCATCTTGGTGTTCTGCACGGTGTAGGTCACGCGGTTGAGGTTCAGGCGTTCCTTCAGGCCGGCCGTGCTGCCCTTGCTCCACACGGTGGTGTAGAGCTGACCGGGCTCGATGGCCATGAGGACAGGGCGCAGGCCCTGCCTGGCCATCGCCAGGAGTTCCTTGCCGCGCTGCTCCACGGTCTGGCCGAGGCTCACCTTGACGGCACCGGTGGCGGAGCCGGTGACCCAGACGGCCGCGTAGAGAGGCTTCTCGACGGTGCCGTAGACGTCGATCGAGGCGAGGCTGAGACCGGAGCCGCTGAGCTTGGTGTTGAGCTTCTGGAAGGCGTCCTTGGTCAGGTCGACCTTGGCCTCGGCCTTGCCGGCGGACTTCTTCTCGAAGACCGCCGCGAAGATGGCGCCGGGACCCGAGCCGGTGCCGCTGATGATGGTGGGCACGTAGCCCAGCTTCAGCTGCTCGGTGATGCGCTTCTGCAGGTCGAGGGCCGACAGGCCCTGCAGTACGTTGACCTTGCGGGTGGCGTCCTTGACCCAGACGGACGCGTACTGGGGGTTGGCCGCGTTCGTCACGCTCAACGCCTGCGGCACGTAGCCGGACTTCAGCAACTGCTTGACGCGCTTGAGCTGCTGCAGCGGGTTGAGTCCCTGGATGGGGAGCACGTCGTCCAGCGGCAGGGCCTGCTGAACGGCCGTCGCGGGCTGCGCGGCGGCTGCGGGGGACGCGACTGCCAGCAGGGGAGCGGCGGTCGCCGCCACGGCGGTGCTGATGGCGATGATCCTTCGGGCGCTCCGCATGATCCTCCTCAGGTAAAGGGTGTCCCTTATTTTCGGGCAGGAAGGGACCATAACAGAGGATGCGAGATATTTGACCATGTGTCCGGGGGATCGTGACGTTGCTGTGTCAGGCCGTTCACGTATCGAATGCGATTCGGTAACGGGGTGCGAAACTGCGGTGTTTCCCCAGGTCGGAGCCGGGTTTTCCATTAAGATCATCCGGGGATGGCACGGTCTAATTTGGTAATCTGGCGCTCCGAATTTGCTGCCTTCAATGCAATTCGCGGCTTCTTCGTATATGGGGCATCTCGGGCATTTCGGTCCCGGTGCTCGGGCGGGCTCCGGCACACCTTGATCATCACGGAATCAAGCGACCTGCTACCGGCGGCCAAGCATCTCTCGCAACAATCGTCACTGTGACCCACGAACCCCAGCACATCGGTCCATACAGCATCGTCCGCCCGCTGGGGGAAGGCGGCATGGGCATCGTGTACCTCGCCCGCGACCGCGCGTCACACCTGGTCGCCGTCAAGACACTCCGTCCTGGCCTCGGCGCCGACGCCGACTTCAGGCGCCGCTTCACACGGGAGATCGAGGCGGCGCGGAGCGTGGCCCGCTTCTGTACGGCACCCGTACTCGACGCTGGCATCGACGGCGACCTGCCCTACCTCGTCACCGACTACGTCGAGGGCCCCGACCTGGCCGGCGAGATCACGAGGAAGGGGCCCATGACGGGCGCGAACCTCGAGGCGCTGGCCGTCGGCGTGGCGACCGCGCTCACCGCCATCCACCACGCCGGGATCGTGCACCGCGATCTCAAGCCCGCCAACATCCTGCTCAGCTCCGTCGGGCCACGTGTGATCGACTTCGGCATCGCCCAGCTCGTCGAGCCGGACGCGACCCGGTCCGCGTCGGTCGTGGGCACTCCCGCGTACATGTCGCCGGAGCAGGCCACCGGCGGCCAGGTCACAGCGGCAGGCGACGTGTTCGCGTGGGGCGGCGTGGTGGCGTACGCATCCACCGGGCGGGCGCCGTTCGGCACGGGAGGTGCGCCGGAGGTGCTGTTCCGGGTGGTGCACTACGCGCCCGACCTGCACGGCATGGACGAACGGCTGCGGCCGCTGGTGGAGCAGGCGCTGGCCAAGGAGCCGGAGCGGCGGCCGACGGCGCAGCAACTCCTCGACCGCCTCCTCGGCCGCGAGGCGATCACCGCCGCCACGGCCACGCACCTGGTGAGCGACTCCTGGTCGGCCCTCATGAGCGGTGGTTCCGGCGCCTCGCCCGAAGCCCCTGGCGTCCCCTCCCCGGCGTCCGGCGCTTCGCCTGGCGTCCAGGGTCCGGCGTCCGGGCGGTCCGGCGGGAAGGACCCGGGGTCCCGGCCCGGCGGTGACGCGGAGCCGGTGTCCGGCGCGGGCGGGTCCCGTCCGGGGCCCACGAAGCGGCTCCTGCTGGAAAGCCTGAGCCGCCACCTGCCGGGCCCCCTGAGCCGGTTGCTGCCGTACAGAAAGGTGCTGCGGGACGGAGGGACGCTGTCGCGCGGGAGGTGGCGGCGGTCGGCGGCGGCGGCCGGGGCGGTGCTGCTGGCGTCGGCGGGTACGGCCGTCGTGTTGTGGCAGACGCGGCAGGCGAGCCCGCCCTCGGAGCCCAGGGCGACCGCAGTGAGCTCCCAGCAGGTCGCCGCCACCGTCACACCCCGGGGCGCCACCCGCCCGCCGCGTGATCCGGACGCCCTGGCGCAGCACAAGGTGATGATCACGAACGTGTCCGGGGCCCAGGTGCCGCTGTACGTCACGATCGACAAGGTCGTGCAGGTGGGCGACCAGGCCAGGTTCGAGGCGACGGTCACCAACATCGACTCCACCGGCGCGAGAGCCGACCTGGACTCGATCCTCGGCACGCCGGCGTCCGACCTCCGGGACATCACCCTCGCCCCGTACGGCACGACCGAGCCGCTCCACCCCGTCCTGGAGGACGAGGTCTGCACGTGCACGACGTGGAGCAGCCGGGCCAACGCGATCGACCCGGACGAGTCCGTCATGCTCCACGCGACCTTCTCCGAGGTGCCGCTGGATGCCGGTGAAGCCGACCTCCATCTGCTGGGGCTCGGCACGTTCAGAGGGCTCCCCTTGAACCCATGAGACGGCGGCCGATCAGCCGGAAGCTGAACGCCGCCACCGCGCCGCCCGTACGGCTACGCTTGCCGCATGGTCGAGACCTGGGATCCCGCTGCGAAGGGGGTCATGCGTCTGCCGTCGGGGCGCCTCGTGCGCGGCCGGGGGCTCAGGCGTGCGCTGCCCGAAGGTCCGCTGCCCGCGTTCGGCCTCTATCTGCTGGGCCGCCCCCCTGCCGAGATGGAGTGGCGGCATCTGTGGCTGCGCTGGCCTGACTTCTGGTTGCCGTCCGACCGGCACGCGACCGCGCAGGCCCTGGGCGAGGCGCTGCGCCGTGCGGGTTCCGAGCGGGTCGAGATCGCGTGCGGCGGCGGCCGGGGCCGCACCGGCACGGCGCTGGCCTGCCTGGCCGTGCTCGACGGCGTGCCCGCCGACCAGGCGGTCGCCTACGTACGCGAGCACTACGCCAAGGGCGCCGTCGAGACCCCGTGGCAGCGCCGCTTCGTCCGCGGCTTCCGGCACACCTGAACGCGAACGTCTCACGCCTGAACGCGACCGGCGTGAACGTCCCGCGACAGGCGAGAACGTGTCACGCCTGCACGCGGCCGGCGGGCTCCGGTTCGGTGGTGGCGGGCTCCTGGCGCGACGGTGAGCGGGCGCCGAGGGTGAGCCCCACGGCCAGGCACACCAGCGGGATCGCCGGGATCACATACCTGATGTCATAGGCGGCGAGGAAGGGCGGCGAGGCGATCAGCGCGAGCGCCGCGACCCCGGGCAGCAGCGCGTCCCACCGCCGCCGCACCAGCGCCGCGACCAGTGCCCCGCCGAGGGCCAGCACGAGCAGCGGGAAGGGCGTGTACCCGAACCGCTGGTACGCCCGCAGCCACCCGGCGACCGGCTCCACCACCCGCGTCGCGGCCGGACCCGCTTCGTATGACTCGGCGACGTCCCGCACCGACTCGTTGATCGGCTTCTCCGACGTCGGCAGCTTGTAGGGCGTCTTCTCGTCGACGGCCGTACGCTCCCAGCGCAGCAGCTCCGTCAGGTCGGTCGCGACCGCGGCGAGATAGTCGCCGGGCTGGGCCAGGATCGCCATCCTGGCGAACTCGCCGGCGAGCTGGTTGCGGTTGGCCGTGCCCGGCACCTTGAGCAGCGGCGAGAAGTCCTCCCAGAGCCAGTGCGGCGGGTAGGGCCGCTGCTCCACCGGCATGCGGGGGCAGAGCACGGCCAGCCGTTCCGGAGGCTTGATCACGTCGCAGTCGGCGAAGCTCATGGTCCGCGACCACAGGAAGTTGCCGTCGGCCTCGGTCAGCCCGAACTTGCCCTTCTCCACCTTGGTCCACGTCGCGTACGCGCCCAGCGGGATCGCGCCGGCGACCAGCAGCGCCAGCAGCGGGCGCCAGCCGTACCGGCGGATCAGCAGGTAGGCGGCGACCAGGATGAGCAGCGGCAGCCCGACGGTCCTGGTGATGCCGGCCAGGCCGAGCAGCAGCCCGCCGACGGCGGCCGTGGTGGGGGTGACGCGCCAGACGACGAGCACGACGGCGGCGGTGACCAGCACGATGAAGATCGCGTCCGCCATGATCATGTGCTCGAGCAGCAGCATGAACTCGTCGTACAGCAGCGGTGTGACCAGCAGCGCGGCGCCCCAGCCCGGCAGGCCGCGCCGCCGCAGCAGCGCATAGACGGCCACGGCGAGCCCCAGCACCAGCAGGTGCTGCAGCACGGTGACGAGGGTCAGGCTGTGTGCGGGGCGGAGCAGGGCGAGGAGCAGCGAATATCCGGACGGCCGGGTGGTGCCGGGGGCCAGTTCCTCGCGCATGAACGCGAACGAGTCGCCGTAGAACAGCAGCGCAGGAGGGTACCCGAGCATGGCGAGCACGCGGAGCCCGATCGCGGGCAGCATGGCGACGACCAGTGCGCGATGAGCTGACATGAATCGGCTTCCTCGTGAGTCGGGGCCCCCACAATAGTGCGTGTTCCGGTCACCGGTCGGGGCCCCGGGATCACTCCGACCGGCACTCCTGGCTACACACGCCTGCGGGTGCCGGCGAGAGTCTTGACGAGGGTCGGCTCGCGCTTGCTCGGAAACGAGATGTCGTAGACCGCAATGTCGCCGTAGTGACCATCGCCCACATTTTCATCCAGCCAGTCGTAGGCGTCGTTGACGTCGATCGTCAGGTATAGGTCCCGGACGTCGGCCGATCCGGCCTTGAACACGTGAGCCACGAATGCGAGCGAGTAGAGATGTTCGAGGACGGTGAGGCTTTGACCTTCGAATTTGAGTGTGACCTGGGGTGAAGCTGGCTGTCGATTCATAGGATTCACGGTAGACCTCTATAGACCTATGTGGAAGATAGAAGGTGACATCGAAGGTCTCAAGCCTTCTACTGTTGATCACATGGCGAAGGACGATCTCGGGCAAGAGCTTCCTGAAGTGGACCCATCGGGCCAGGAGCTGGTCTACATGGCGGTCGCCAACCACATCGCGGGGCAGATCGAGCGCGGTGAACGCGCTGTCGGCTCTCGCCTCCCGAGCGAGCTGGACCTGTCGAACATGTGGGGTGTGGCTCGGATGACCACTCGCCGCGCGATTCGGGAACTGAGCGAGCGCGGACTGGTCCGAGCCGTGCACGGCAAGGGAACCTTCGTCACGCGGCCGGACTCCTGATCTTCGCGGTGAACCCGGCGTAAGCAGTCGACCTTCCTTGCCGGGGCTATTTCCGAATGTCATTCTGGAATTGGTGCCCCAGCGCTTCAGCGCTCCAGCGTCCTGGACCCTCGTCGTCGCGGAGGATGCATGACCGATCACCCGATCATCGACAAGGAAGCGCTTCGCCTGAAATATCGGGAAGAGCGTGACAAGCGGCTGCGTCCTGACGGCAATGACCAGTACCTCCGCCTCACCGGCCGCTTCGCGCACTACCTCGACGACCCCTACACCCCGGTCACCGAGCGCCCGCCTAAGTCCGACCACGTGACGGTCGCCGTCATCGGTGGCGGCTTCGCCGGGCTCCTCACCGGCGCGCGGCTGAAGGAGGCCGGCGTCGAGGACGTGCGCATCGTCGAGAAGGGCGGCGACTTCGGCGGCACGTGGTACTGGAACCGCTACCCGGGCGCGCAGTGCGACACGGCCTCGTACGTCTACATGCCGCTGCTCGAGGAGACCGGGCACATGCCGACGGAGAAGTACGCCCACGCGCCCGAGATCCTCGATCACTGCCGCCGCATCGGCGAACACTTCGGCCTGTACGACAACGCCCTGCTCCACACCGAGGTCACGGACCTCGTATGGGACGGGTCCCGCTCCCGCTGGCGCGTCAGCACGAACCGGGGCGACCACTTCACCGCCCGGTTCGTCACCATGGGCATCGGCCCGCTGCACGTGCCCAAACTCCCCGGCATCCCGGGCATCCAGACGTTCCGCGGGCACGCGTTCCACACCAGCCGCTGGGACTACGCCTACACCGGCGGCGACCCGTCGGGCGCGCCCCTCGACCGGCTGGCCGACAAGCGCGTGGCCGTCATCGGCACCGGCGCGACGGCCGTACAGTGCGTGCCGCACCTCGCGCGGGCCTGCGAGGAGCTGTACGTCTTCCAGCGCACCCCCTCGTCGGTCGACGTGCGGGACAACCGGCCGACCGACCCGGAATGGTTCGCCCAGGTCGCGACCCCTGGCTGGCAGCAGCGCTGGCTGGAGAACTTCACCGCCAACCAGACCGGCGCACTGGCCGACGAGGACCTGGTCATGGACGGCTGGACCGATCTGGCCCGCCGCGTGCGCTTGCGCATCCGGGCGCTCCCGGCCGGGGATCGTACGACGGAGAACATGCTGGCCGCCTTCGAGGACTCCGACTTCGAGAAGATGGAGGAGATCCGGGCCCGGGTCGACGCCGTCGTCACCGACAAGGAGACCGCGCGCAAGCTGAAGGCGTGGTACCGCCAGCTCTGCAAACGCCCGTGCTTCCACGACGAATACCTGCAGGCGTTCAACCTCCCCGGCACCCACCTGGTCGACACCGACGGCAAGGGCGTGGAACGCATCACCGAGAAGGGCGTCGTGGCCGCGGGCAGGGAGTACGTCGTCGACTGCGTCATCTACGCCTCCGGCTTCGAGGTCGGCACCGACTACACCCGCCGCGCCGGCTACGAGGTGACCGGACGCGACGGGGTCAAGTTGTCGGACCACTGGGCGCAGGGCATGCGCACGCTGCACGGCATCCACGCGCACGGCTTCCCCAATGTCTTCCTCGTCCAGCCGACGCAGGGCGCGAACCTCATCTCCAACATCCCGCACAACCTCACGGAGGCGGGCAGGACCATCGCGCTCACCGTGCGGCACGCCCTCGACCACGGCTACGGCGAGATCGAGGTCACCAAGGAGGCCGAGGACGCCTGGATCGAGCTGCTGCTGTCGGGCGGCGGCGGGATCCTGGGCTCACCCGACTGCACGCCGGGCTACTACAACAACGAGGGCCAGGGCCTCGGCCTGCGCAGCTGGCTCAACGTCGGCTATCCGCACGGGGCCACGGCGTTCTTCGCCTACATCGACCGCTGGCGCACGTCGGGCGCGTTCGAGGGGCTGGAGTTCCAGTACGGCGCGTAGAGACGCCGGAAAGGTACACCCTGGACTACTGCCCTGCCCCGCGCCCCTGGTTACGGTCGTAAGGTGCTCAACCGGACCGCGCTGGAGGCGCTGACCAGGCGCCCGCTGCCCTTCCTCAGGTCGTCGTGGCCGTGGCGGAGCGTGGCGTACCTGATGGGCGGCGCCGTCCCCGGCGCGGCCTTCGCGCTGGCCGCCGTCGCCGCGGCGTTCATCGAGCCGCCGCGGGGCTTTCTCGTGGGGGCGGCGGTCGTGGCGGTGGCCGTGCTGCCCGTCGCGTGGTTCGAGCCGCGCCGGCTGCGGCTGGTCGATGACGTGCCCCTTCCCGAGGCGCGAGACCGGCGCGGGCGTGAGCTCGGGCTCGCCGTCCTGACGTTGCTCGCGATGTGGTGGATCGACCTGCTCATGGTGCTGTTCACCGTGGTGGGCCCGGTGCTGCTCATCCTCACCCCGGCCGTCCAGCCGGACGTGATGCCCGCCGTCGGGGTCGCGGTCAGCGTGGCGGGCGTGCTGCTGCTGCCCGTGGCCGCGTACACGGTCACCGCCTGGGCCGGCGCGCGCGGGGCGATGGCGCGGGCGGTCCTCGTGCCGCAGGGGCCGGAGCTGAACGAGGTGCGCAGGTCCCGGGCCCGGCTGGTGGACGCGTTCGAGATGGAACGCCGCAGGATCGAGCGGGACCTGCACGACGGCGCCCAGCAGCGGCTGGTGTCCCTGTCGATGGCACTCGGCCTGGCCAGGCTGGACCTGCCCGAGGACTCGCCCACGGGACGGCTGATCGGGCAGGCCCACGACGAGGCCAAGCAGGCGCTGGCCGAGCTGCGCGAGCTGATCAGAGGCGTGCACTCGCAGGTGCTCACCGACCGGGGCCTGGCCGCGGCCGTACGCGACGTCGCGGGACGCTCGCCGGTGCCGGTGGACGTCGACGTCGAGTTGCCCGGACGGCTGCCCACCGCCGTGGAGGTCACCGCCTACTACGTCGTCACCGAGGCCCTCACGAACCTCGCCAAGCACGCCCGCGCGACCAGGGGCTCCGTCACCGGCCGGGCGGAACGCGGCACGCTGGTCGTCGAGGTGCGCGACGACGGCGTGGGCGGCGCCGACCCCGCCCAGGGGACGGGGCTGACCGGCCTGGCCGACCGGCTGGCCGTCGTGGAAGGAAGACTGTCGGTGTCCAGCCCGGCAGGGGGTCCGACCCTGGTACGAGTGGAGATCCCGTGCGCATAGTGATCGCCGAGGACGCCGTCCTGCTCAGGGAGGGCCTGGTCGGGCTGCTCGAACGCTTCGGCCACACCGTGGTCGCGGGGGTCGGCGACGCGCCCGCGCTGGAGTCCGCCGTCGCCGAGCACCGCCCCGACGCCGTGGTCACCGACGTACGCATGCCGCCCGGCTTCAGCGACGAAGGGCTGCGCGCCGCCCTGCGCCTGCGCCGCCTTCGCCCCGACCTCGCGGTGCTGGTGCTCAGCCAGTACGTCGAGCAGACGTACGCCACCGAGCTGCTCGAGTCGGGCGGCGGCGCGGGCGTGGGCTACCTGCTGAAGGACCGCGTCGGCGACGTACGCGAGTTCGCCGACGCCCTGGTCCGGGTGGCCGCGGGCGGCACGGTCGTCGACCCCGAGGTGGTGCGGCAACTGCTGAGGCGGCGGCGCGACCCTCTGGGCAGGCTCACCTCGCGCGAACTGGAGGTGCTCGGCCTGATCGCCGAAGGGCGCTCCAACGCCTCGATCGCGAAGGAGCTGGTCGTCACCGACGCGGCCGTGGCCAAGCACATCGCCAACATCTTCGCCAAGCTCGACCTGCCGCCGGCCGCCGACGGTCACCGCAGGGTGCTGGCGGTGCTGGCGTACCTGCGGGGCTGATCAGGTGATGCAGAGCTCGTTGCCCTCGGGGTCGGCGACGGTGATCCACCAGTTGGGGCCCTGGCGGCCGCGGTGCAGCACCTTCGCGCCCCTGGCGGTCAGCCGCTCGACGACCGGCTCGATGTTGTCGGCCCCCACGCGAACGTCGAGGTGCACCCGGTTCTTGACCGTCTTGGCCTCGGGCACGAGCTGGAACAGCACGCGCGGCGCACGTTCGAGCCCGTCGGGATGCCTGATGGCCGCGCCCGCCTTCCACACCAGCGCGCCGTTGTGCGTGGTGGTGTCGTCCTCGGTGGCGTGACCCTTCTCGATCATGGCGTGGATGAACGCCTCGTTCGAGGGCTCCACCTGCCAGCCGAGCGCGTCGGCCCACCAGTCGGCGAGGGGATGCGGGTCGACCGTGTCGACGACGACTTGGAAGTCATATGCCATGAGTCCAATGCTAAAAGTAGGGTTCGTGGGCATGAATGAGCAGTGGCAGGAAGTGGGGGACCGGGTCTACGTCCGGCGCCACCGGTCGTACGACATGAACGTGGGTCTGGTCGTGGGTGACGGGCACTGCCTGGTGCTCGACACCCGTACGTCCTATCGGGAGGCGGCGGACCTGATCGACGCGATCAGGAGGATCACCGCGGTCCCGTGGACGATCGTCAACAGCCACTCCCACTTCGACCACTGCTTCGGCAACGCGCTCTTCCGCCCCGCCGAGATCTGGGGCCACGTCAGGTGCGGGGAGGAACTGGAGCTGTACGGCGAGCGGCAGCGGGCCGGCGTCATCAGGAACTCGCCGGAGCTGCGCGACGAGCTGGAGGAGCTCACCATCGTGCCCCCGGACCAGACGTTCAGCACGGCGGCCGAGCTCGACATCGGCGGTCGCATGGTGCACCTGCGGCATTTCGGGCTCGGGCACAGCAGCAACGACGTCGTCGTACAGGTTCCCGACGCCGGGGTGGTGTTCGCCGGTGACCTGGTGGAGGAGGGGGCGCCTCCGGCGTTCAGCGACTCGTACCCGCTCGACTGGCCGGCGACCGTGGGGAAGATGCTGGAGGAGATGCCCGAGCCGGTGGTCGTGCCGGGGCACGGCGCGGTGGTCGACCGGGCGTACGCGCTGGCGCAGCGCGAGGAGCTGGCCCTGGTGGCGGAGCTGGCCGAACGGGCCCACGTGGAGGGGCTGCGCGACCTGATCAAGAGTTTCCCCTATCCGGAGGACGTGACCAGGCAGGCGATCGACCGCGCCTTCATGCAGCTCGACGCGGCCTGAAGGGGTCTGAGGGGGTCCGGGCCTCGACAGCGGCGAAGTCGTCGCGCTATATTGCATTTTGCAATATGGAGGGAGGCGGCATGGCGCGACGGCACGACCTGGTGGGCCTCACCGTGCTGGCCATGCTCACGGTGCGCGCCGCTCACCCGTACGAGCTGCACCGGTTCATCGTCGACACGCACAAGGACTTCATCACCGGCCTGCCGCGCAGCCTCTACCACGCCGTCGAGCGGCTGGCGAAGGAGGAGCTGATCGTGCCCGCGGGCACCGGCCGCGAGGGCCGCAGGCCGGAGCGCACGGTCTACGAGATCACCGACGAGGGCCGCGAGGAGCTGGCCACCCGGCTGCGCAGGCTGCTGGAGACGCCCGACCCCAACCGGCTCACGTTCGTCGCGGCCGTCTCCCTCATGGGCTGCCTCCCGCTGGCGGACGCGCAGCGCGCGCTGCGCAGCCGCGGCGCCGCGATCGAGGGCATCCTGGCCGGCCTGGACGCCCACATGCGCGCGCTCGACGCCGGCGGCCTGCCGCGCGTCCTCATGCTCGAGATCGAGTACGAGCAGGCGCTCCACACCGCCGAGCTCGCCTGGATCACCGGGCTGCTCGACCGCCTCGACAAAGGGGAGCTCGACTGGTCCCCCACGATCGAGATGTGAAAGGCCGCCGGAGTGCGCCAACACCCCGGCGGCCGTAAATCCGAACAAGGCGCCTGCCCTGCCGAACTCGCATGCACAGGATAGGCGCCGCAACCGAAGGAGCAGTGCCATGTCCGCAGAAGTCACCCACCTGCTCGCCCGCATGACGGAGACCTGGAACGCCGGTGACGCGACCGCGTACGCCGAGCTGTTCACCCAGGACGCCGAGTACATCACGTTCTTCGGCCTGCACCTGCGCGGCAGGCAGGCCATCGAGGACACGCACAGGGAGCTGTTCAAGACCCCGATCAAGCTCGAGCCCGACGGCGAGCAGCCGGTCGTCAAGGCGCTCTCCGGCGATGTCGCCCTGGTGATCTCGGGCGGCGGCTCCACCGTGGACGGCCAGGCCGACCCGAGCCGCACCTCCATCATCACCCTCACCGCCCTGCGCACCCCCGAGGGCTGGCGCTTCGCCTCGTTCCAGAACACCCGGGTACGGCAACCATGAAGAGGCTCACCTAGGCTTCCCGCATGCAATGGGGACCGCTGACACGGGAGGACGCCCGGCCCTTGGCCGAGCTCTGGGCCGCCATCGAGGCCGAGGACATGACCGGCGCCGTCTACGGCACCGACGACGTGGCGGAGCGGCTCGGCTCCCGCCTGCTCGACATGACCGAGGGCACGCTGGCGGCCAGGGACGGCGACCGGATCGTCGCCTTCGGCTGCCTCCCGGCCCGTCAGTCCGCCGGCGAGACGCACCTGATGCATCTGTGG
Source organism: Nonomuraea mesophila (assembly GCF_004352805.1). Lineage (NCBI taxonomy): Bacteria > Bacillati > Actinomycetota > Actinomycetes > Streptosporangiales > Streptosporangiaceae > Nonomuraea > Nonomuraea mesophila. Next base: position 39,411 of record NZ_SMLD01000029.1, on the reverse strand, counting down.
GGCGGCGTGCACCCGGCCCACCGCAGGCGGGGGCTCGGCCGGCGGGTCATCGACTGGAGCCTGCGCGCGGCGCCCAAGGTGAGCGCGAAGCCCTATCCCGGGTTGCCCGTGGAGGTCACGTTCGACGTCTTCGACGACCTGCCGGGCACCCGGGTGCTCGCGGAGGGCGCCGGCTTCACGGCCGCACGCCATTTCGCCCGCATGGAGCGGTCCCTGACCGGCGACCTGCCCCCGGTGCGCCCGCCCGCGGGCGTGTCGATCGCCACCTGGTCGCCCGAGCTCGACGACGGCGTACGCCACGTGCGCAACGCGGCGTTCCGCGACCACTGGGGCAGCGTGCCGCACACCCCCGAGAGCTGGCGGCACTCCATCACCGGCTCCCGCAACTTCGTCCCCGAGGCCACGTTCGTCGCCCTGGCGGGTGAGCAGCCGGTCGGCGCGCTGGTCACCCACTTCTTCGACCGGAAGGCCGCGCTCACCGGGGATCGCCAGGCCTGGATCCAGATCGTCGCCACGCTGAAGGAATGGCGCGGCAGAGGCGTGGCGAGCACGCTGATCGCCCATGCCCTGTCCGCATTCGCCGAGCAGGGCTACACCAGCACCGGGCTCGGCGTCGACGCCCACAACCCCACCGGAGCGGTCAGCGTCTACACCGGGTCGGGCTTCGCCGTCACGAGACGCTGCACCAGCTACCTCCGCGCCCTCCCCGCGGGTTAGCCAGGGGTCCGGGGGAATCTGGCGATGAACCCGGCGTCTTCGTACACCAGGGTGCCGTCGTGCAGCGCGGCGATGTCACGGGCGATCGAAAGCCCCAGCCCCGCCCCTCCCGCGTCACGGGCGCGGGCCTCGTCCAGCCGGGTGAACCGGTCGAAGACCGCCTCCCGGTGCTCCGGCGGGATGCCGGGCCCGTCGTCGGCCACCTCCAGCACCGCGTGCTCGCCCTCGACGCGCACTCCCACCCGCACGGTCGAGGCCGCGTGCCGGACGGCGTTGTCGACCAGGTTGGTCACCAGACGGTCGAGATGCGCGCGTGAGCCCTTCATCACCACGTCGGGCTCGACGTCGAGCTCCACCCGCACGTCGGGCCGCCGCCTGACCCGCAGCGACTCCTCCGCCGCCACCTGCCCCAGATCCAGCTCCACCGTACGCGGCGGCTCACCCGCGTCCAGCTTGGCCAGCATGAGCAGGTCGGCGGCCAGCGACTGCAGGCGTTCCACGTCGGCCAGCGCCTCCTGGGTGAGTTCGCTGCGCTCGGCCAGCTCCAGCCGGGCGCGCAGGGTGGCGATCGGGCTGCGCAGCTCGTGCGCCGCGTCGGCGACGAACCTCTTGTGCGTGCCGACCGCCGTCTCCAGCCGGTCGAGCGTCGCGTTCACGGTGGTGGCCAGCGCGGCGATCTCGTCTTTGGAACCGGGTACGGGCACCCGCTGGTGCAGGTCGCGCGCCGTGATGTCGGACACCTTCGCCCTGATCGCGGCCACGGGGGCCAGCGCGCGGCCCACCGAGAACCACGTCATCCCGGCCACCACGGCCAGCACGGCGGGCACACCGGGCACCAGGGCGGCGTACAGCGTGTTCAGGGCGTCCTCGGCGCTCGCCAGGCTGACCCGGGACCACAACATCGCGGGGCCGGCCTCGGTCGTCACCTCGACGCCGGCGATGGCGTACCGGCCGGGCTCGGCCCATTCGCCGGTCGCGGCGGGAGCGGGCTCCGCCTTGGTCAGCATGACGTCCGGGTCGGCGATCCTGGCCACCGCGCCGTCGCTGCCGTAGATCAGCTCTCTCGCCCCCTTCGCGGGCGCCCGCTGCACCTCGCGCGGTTCGGCCTTGCGCGCGGGGCGGAACTCGCCCAGCTGCGCGGGCACCACGGACACGGTCCGCGCGTACGGCATCGCCTCCACGATCTTCCTGACCGCCGCGGCGTCGGCGCTGCGCTCCAGGCTGCCCCGCAACATCGCCACCAGCCCCAGGGCGACGGCGCCGAGCGCGAGCGCCACCACGAGCGTCGCCGCCGCGGTCGCCCGCAGCCGTACGGACGACCAGCCCGACGACCTGGGCGACGACCGCCTCACCCACGACGTCCTCAGCCGTTTCATGCCGCCTCCAACCGGTATCCGGCTCCGCGTACCGTTATGAGCGTCGTCCTGCCGAACGGCACGTCGATCTTGCGGCGCAGAGCGCTGATGTAGACCTCGACGATGTTCGGGTCGCCGTCGTAGGCGAAGTCCCACGCCTGGGCCAGCAGCTCGCTCTTGGACACCACCTCGCCGGCCCGCCGCGCCAGCGCGTGCAGCACCGCGAACTCCTTCGGCGTCAGCGAGATCTCCGACTCTCCCCGGTGGCAGCGCAGCCCGGCCGGGTCGATCACCAGGTCGCCCACGCTGATCGACACGGGCCGCTCCCGCCCGCCCCGCCGTACGAGCGCGCGCAGCCTGGCCAGCAGCACCACGTAGTTGAACGGCTTGGCCAGGTAGTCGTCGGCGCCGTTGTCGAGCGCCTCCGCCTCGTCGTAGATGCCGTCCTTGGCGGTGAGCATCATGATCGGCGTCCAGTCGCCCGCCTCGCGAAGCTTGGAGCAGACGGCGTAGCCGTTCATCCTGGGCAACATCACGTCGAGCACGATCACGTCGTACGTGTTCTCGGTGGCCATCCAGAGCCCGTCGCGCCCGTCGTGCGCCACGTCCACCGCGAAGCCCTCACCGGCCAGGCCGCCTTTCACCAGGTCGGCCAGCCGCTCTTCGTCCTCCACCAGTAACACTCGCACACGCACCAGGGTGCCGCAGCGTACCTAAAGCCAACCTGAAGATCGTTTCGGGCGTCTTCAGGGTCGCTTCAGGTACGCGCGAGCAGGCTCGGGGGCGTTCACTCGTCACCGAGTAAGGAGAATCATGTTCAAGCGACGTCTCGCGGTCCTCGCCGCGGTGGCCACCCTGGCCGTGACCGGGCTGGCCGGCTCGGCCCTGGCAGACGAGCCCGTCCGTCCCACCGCCGGCACGAAGGTGATCTGCAAGACCAGCGACGGCAGGACCATCGAGATCGTCAGGGCCCGGTCCATGGAGGGGGTCAAGCCGGCTCGCCCCGACGGCGAGATCAGGAAGACCAAGCCCATGAAGGGATTCGAGGCGACTCGCCCCGACGGCGAGATCAGGAAGGCCAAGCCTGCGGAGACGGTGGTGCTCCGGGAAGGCGACCCGGCCGCGGAGGTGAAGGCTCTGCCGCTGCCCGCGGAGAAGGCAGAAGCACTCACGCGGGTCGAGGAGGGGGACGCGGTGCGGTCGCCCGCCGAGCCGGGAACGGTCCGCGACCACGCCGACAAGGGCTGGGCCAAGACCCTCAAGATCCAGTGCGAGAAGGCCGAGTGAACGGCTCGCTCCGCTGACGACGGTCGCGAACCCGCGCGGAGGCCCCGGCTCGTGGCCGGGGCCCCGCGTGTGGAGCCTTGACCCGTCACACCAGGCCGACCTGCTACGTGCCGTCCGAGTCGCGCCGGCCCATGCCCCTTCGGCCGGGACATGTCACGTACACGTCCCAATGCGAGGGCTGCACGGCCCGGCGATCGGGGCCCCGCACAACGGAAGCGCGCCCCTTGTCGACAGGGGGCGCGCTTCCCAGCGAACTCAGGGCATCTTGCGAGCTGCCTCGTCCGCCTTGTCGGAGGCCTTCGCGGCCATCCGGTCCGCCGACTCCGCGGCCGTGTTCGCATTCTCGTTGACCCAGCGTGACGCATCGGAAGCGGAGTCCTTCATGTGCTCGGTCCACTGCTGGGCGTTGCGGCGGTAGAACATGTAGCCGATCGATCCCACCGCGAGGCCGGTCAGCAGCATGAGCATCGGCCACCGCCGGGAGCGTTCTGGCTTGGGATCGATCCTCCTGGCCGCCGTGGTCAGCATGTGGCTGACCTTGGGGGCGAGTTGTTCCTCGACACCGTGTGCCGCGGACTCCAGCCGCGGCGCCGCCCAGTAGCGGGCGTCCTCGATGCGCCGGGCGGTGACCACTTTGGCCTGGTCCGCCATCGGCGCCATACGGTGGCCGGTTGCGACGGCCTGGGCCTTCATCCGGCCCATCCACGTGGCGGGAACCTCCATGACCACGCGGCGTTTTCTCATTGTCAGGGACACGACAACCTCCCCTGTCGTTGGGTGCCCGAGCCTGACCTTCCCTGGACAAGAGGGCTCAATCATGGCCGTCCGTGGGAGGATGGCCGGGGCTGGGCCGTACCGGCTCCGTCCTGAGAACCTGAAAAACCGACCCTGTACATAGAGGGAGGCAGCTGTCTCGTGGCTGAGAAGCTGATCGCTAACCTGAACACCAACCACGGCACCATTAAAATAGAGCTTTTTCCCAATAAGGCCCCGAAGACGGTGCGAAACTTCGTCGAGCTCGCGGAGGGCACGCGCGAGTGGACCCACCCGGGCACCGGCGAGAAGGGCACCGGCCCCTTCTACGACGGCACGATCTTCCACCGGGTGATCTCCGGCTTCATGATCCAGGGCGGTGACCCGCTGGGCCAGGGCGTCGGCGGCCCCGGCTACGAGTTCGACGACGAGATCCACCCCGAGCTGCTTTTCGACCGCCCCTACCTGCTGGCCATGGCCAACGCGGGCATCCGCTTCGGCAAGGGCACCAACGGCTCGCAGTTCTTCGTCACGGTCGGCGCGCCGCTGCGGCACCTCAACGGCAAGCACACCATCTTCGGCGAGGTCGTCGAGGGCCGGGAGGTCGTCGACGCCATCTCGAAGACCCGCACCGGCGCCGCCGATCGCCCCGTGAAGGACGTCGTCCTGGAGTCGGTCACCATCGACCGCGTTCCTGCCTGACCTCCGCGCGACAGCACGCTCCGGCGCTGCGGGGCCGTCCAGCGGCGGCCTCGCCGGAGCGCGGGCGTTCGCGGTCACGCGGCATCCCCGCGCAAGCCATAGGCTTCGGTCATGACCAGCCAGCCGCCGAGCCCGCCCCCGCAGCCCGAGCAGCCCGCTGAGGCGGTGCCCACCTGCTACCGGCACCCCGACAAGGAGACCTGGGTACGCTGCCAGCGGTGCGAGCGTCCCATCTGCCCCGACTGCATGCGTGACGCGGCGGTCGGCTTCCAGTGCCCCGAATGCGTGGCCGAGGGCAACAAGGGCCTCCGCCAGGCCAGATCCACCTTCGGCGGCGCCATCGTCCGCACGCCGATCGTGACCTACACGATCCTGGTCATCAACGTCGTGGTCTTCGGCGTGCAATATGTCGCGGGCAACGCGATCACCAGCGAGCTGGCCATGTGGCCCGCCGGCGTCGCCCTGCTCGACCAATATCACCGGCTGCTCACCGCCGCGTTCGTGCACGGCGGCGTGTTCCACATCCTGTTCAACTGCTGGGCGCTCTATGTCATCGGCCCCTACCTGGAGCGCGCCTTCGGGCACACCCGCTTCACCGCCCTCTACCTGATCAGCGCGCTCGGCGGCTCGGCGCTCGGCCTCTGGGTCGACCCGCTCAACCAGCCCACGGTCGGCGCGTCCGGAGCCATCTTCGGCCTGTTCGGAGCGGTGTTCGTGGTGGGCCGCAAGCTCAGCATGGACGTGCGCGGCATCGCCGTGCTCATCGTGATCAACCTGGTGATCACCTTCGTCTTCCCCAACATCAGCTGGACAGGACACATCGGCGGGCTGATCACGGGTTCACTGCTGGCGGGGGCGCTGGCCTACGCCCCCAAGAACAACAGGACCCTGTGGCAGATGCTGGCGATCGGCGGAGCGCTGATCGTGCTGGCGGCGCTCATCCTGGTCAGGGTGTCGGCCATCCTGGCCCTGGCCTGAGCTTCCCCAGGCTGTGGAAAAGGCTGTGGAAAGAACTAACGCCAGCGGGTGGAAAGCACCACACCGAAGATGATGAAAACAAACCCGATCAGCAGATTCCAGTTCTGGAGGTCGCCGATGAAGGGCGTCGTCGGAGCGACGTAATAAACGGCGATCCACAGGATGCCGATGATCCACGCCGTGACCATGGTGGGCGCCAGCCAGCGGGGGCTGACCTTGACCTGCTGGGACCTCTGCGGCGGGGTGTAAACCGCCTTCTTGCGAGCCTTCGACTTGGGCACTGGGTAACTCCTGCTGAGGGCCTGGGCTTCCGGATCGTCCACAGGCCTTTCGGTAAGCGTAGTTCAAGCACAGTAGTGCGAGCGTGCCAAGGATAGTCGCCACGCGCACGACATGGCGATCCCCGGAGCCCGCATCGTCCAGGAATACCCTGATCGCATGCGGGCCATGCTCCGGGCCGTGGGGGAGACGAGCATCACCGCGGGCCTCATCCTCATGCTGTTCTGCGCCTACCTGCTCTGGGGCACCGGCGCCTACACCCAGCAGCAGCAACTGCTGCTCCAGCGCGAGCTGGCGGCCGACAGGGCGGCACAGGAGCGCCTGAGCGCGGTCGAACCCGGCCAGGCCCTCGCCGTGCTGCGCATCCCCGCTCTGGGCCGCGACTACGAGTACGCCATCGTCGAAGGCGTCGGCACCGCCCACCTGAAACGCGGCCCGGGCCACTACCCCGACAGCGCCCTCCCCGGCCAGGTCGGCAACTTCGTGCTGTCGGGACACCGCACGACGTACGCGGCCCCGTTCAACGAGATCGACGAGCTCGAACGCGACGACGAGATCATCGTGGAGACCCGCGAGGCCCGCTACACCTACCGGGTCACCTCCCAGGACATCGTCCGGCCCGACGAGGTGGACGTGCTCGCCCCCGTGCCCGGCAAGCCCGACATCCGCCCCGTACGCGCCTTCATCACCCTGACCACCTGCCACCCCGAATACTCGGCCGCCGAGCGCCTCATCGTGTACGGCGTGCTAAAGGAGAGCGAACCGCGAGAGGAGTGACATGTACGCCTGGCTCTGGCGCAAGCTGCCCGGCCCCACGCGCACCAGGGTGCTGACGGCCCTGGTGCTGGTCGTCGTGGCGATGGCCGTACTCTGGTGGGTGGTGTTCCCGCTCTTCGAGCCCGTGGTGACGCTGGACGAGGTGACCGTCAGGAAATGACCCGTGTGCTGGTGGTGGACAACCACGACAGCTTCGTCCATACCATCGTCCAATACCTGCGCGAGCTGGGGGCCGACTGCGACGTGCGGTCACGCGACGACGTGGCCGTGAGCGACGCCGACGGCTTCGACGGCGTGCTCGTCAGCCCCGGCCCCGGCACGCCCGAGGCGGCCGGCGTGAGCGTGCCCCTGGTCCGCCACGCGGTCGCACGAAACCGGCCGCTGCTCGGCGTCTGCCTCGGCCACCAGGCCATCGCCATCGCCCACGGAGCCACCGTGGCCCGCGCGTCCGAGCTCTTCCACGGACGCACCAGCGCCGTCCTGCACGACGGCGAGGGCGTGTTCGAGGCGCTGCCCTCCCCCGTGCGGATGACCCGCTACCACTCCCTCGCCGTGCTGCCCGGCACGGTGCCCGACGTGCTCGACGTGACCGCCCGCACCGGCGACGGCGTCATCATGGGCCTGCGCCACCGCAGGGCGCCCGTCGAAGGCGTCCAGTTCCACCCCGAGTCCGTGTTGTCCGAGCACGGCCACCGGCTGCTCGGCAATTGGCTGCGCCGGATCGTGTAACAAACCTCCCGCCCCGGACGACAGACAAGTGAGCGCCCCCGCCGTTGCCCCCGAGCGGCGGGGGCGTTCTTCGTTGTGCGCGACCTGACGGCGGGCGTACGCATGGCCTGACGGCCGGGCACGTGCGCGACATGACGAAGGGCCGCCCATCCTCTCGGGATGGACGGCCCTGTCACGTGCGAGGCTCAGCCGAAGCCGCCGTCGCCGATCGGGTTGTCGTCCGCCGGCGGCTCGTCCTGGAACTCGTCGGTCGGCTCGTCGGTCGGCTCGTCCGACGGGAACTCGTCCGTCGGGAACTCATCGCTCGGCGGCGGCTCGGTGGCGGTGTCGCCGGGACCGGTGGACACCACGATCGTGATCGTCGTGCCCTGCGGCAGCTTGGTGCCCTCGCCGGGGTTCTGCTGGATGACCGTGCCCTCGGGCTGCTCGTTGGGCTGCGGCGAGGTCTTGACCTTGAAACCGGCGCTCTTGATCTGGGAGGTCGCGTCCTCCTGGGTGAGACCGATCACGCTGGGCACCTCGGCCAGTTCCTTCGGCACGTAGAGGGTGACGGTGCCGCCCTTCTCCAGCGACTCGCCGGCCTTCGGCCGGGTGTCGATGACCGTGCCCTGCTCCTTGGAGGAGTTTTTCGCCTTGACCGTGCCGCGCAGCCCGGCCGACTCCAGGGCCGCCATGGCGTCCGCCTGCGGCATGCCGACGAGGTTGGCCGGCACCTTGACCCGCTCGGTGCCCTTGGACACGAACAGCTTGACGCTGGCGCCCTTGTCGACCTTGGTGCCGGCGACGGGCTCCGTTCTGATCACGGTGCCCTTCTCGACGTCTGAGCTGAACTCCTGCTCCATCGCGACGTTGAGCCCCAGGCCCTTGAGCTTCTGCTCGGCGAACGTGCCCTTCTGCGTCGAGAGCTCGGGGATCGCGATCTGCGTTTCGGCCGGGGTGTCCTTGGAGCCGAACACCAGGTAGCCGGCCGTGATGAACCCGCCGATGATCAGCAGCGGAATGATGATCCACATCGCGGTCTTGACCGCGTTGCCGCCACCGCCGCCGGAAGCCCTGCGCCGGCCGCCCCGGCCGCCGCCGTCGCCGTCGTCGTACTCGTAGGGCGGGATCGCGCCGCTGCGCTGCGTGGCCGGCCCGCCGGACGTCTGGGGCGAGGGCATCATGCGCGTGCCCTGGCCGTAGTCGCCGGTCATCGCCATCGTCTGGGCGTCGACCGGCATGCCGGACATCGCGCGCTGGATGTCGGCCCGCATCTCGCCCGCGCTCTGGTAGCGGTGCGCCGGATCCTTCGCCATGGCCTTCAGCACGATGGCGTCGGCCCACTGGGGGATCTCACGGTCGATCTGGGACGGCGGGATCGGCTCCTCGCGCACGTGCTGGTAGGCGATCGCGACAGGGGAGTCGCCGGTGAACGGCGGCTGGCCCGTCAGCAGCTCGTAGAGCACGCAGCCGGTGGAATAGATGTCGCTGCGGGCGTCGACCCGCTCGCCCCGCGCCTGCTCGGGCGAGAGGTATTGGGCCGTGCCGATCACCTGCGCGGTCTGCGTCATGGTGGCCGCGGAGTCGGCCATGGCCCGCGCGATGCCGAAGTCCATCACCTTGACGTCGCCCGCCCGCGTGATCATCACGTTGGCCGGCTTGATGTCGCGGTGCACGATGCCGCCGCGGTGGCTGTAGTCGAGAGCCCGCAGGATGCCGTCGACCAGCTCGACCGCGCGCTCGGGCAGCAACCGCCGATCCTGGCGCAGCAGGTCGCGCAGCGTCCGGCCGTCGACGTATTCCATCACGATGTACGGCACGGGGGTGCCGTCGGTGACGTCTTCGCCGGTGTCGTAGACGGCGACCACGGCAGGGTGGTTGAGTGAGGCCGCCGACTGCGCCTCGCGGCGGAACCGGGCCTGGAACGTGTGGTCGCGGGCCAGGTCGGACCGGAGCGTCTTGATCGCGACTATGCGGTCCAGCCGGATGTCTCGGGCGCGATACACCTCGGCCATGCCGCCGCGCCCGACGACACCGTCGAGCTCGTAACGACCTCCGAGTAGCCGAGGCTGAGTCATTTCCTGCACTGTCCCTTACCGTTCATCTTGGGTACCGGCCTGCTCGGGGGGCCGCCGGTGTCCATCATCGACCCCATTGCGCGTCACGTCTGCTCCTTGGGCGGGTTTGTCTCACCCGGGTCCGGCGAGGCGGTGGGTGTCGGGGTAGTGGGTGTGGTGGTGGGCGTAGGGGTCGGTGTGGGCGTAGGGGTCCGCGTCGTCCGTGTGGGTGTCGGTTTTGGTGTCGGCTTCTTGCTGGGCGTTGCCGACTTGCTTACGGTAGCCGACCGAGAGGGTATAGGCCGCTGCGACTTCACCGGAAGCGCTGGAGGCCGCTTGGTGCGCTTCTTCTTCGTGGGTTCGCTCCGCTGCGGCGTCAACGGCGGCGACTCGCTCGGCTCCGCCACGTCGGGCGTCGGCGGGGGCGGCTGCCGGTTGGCGAAGGTGACGGCGCTGAGCCCGACCGCGGCCGCGCAGCCCGCCGTGGCCACCACGGCCAGCGTCCGCGCGCCCTTGCGGCGCCTGCGGGCCGGCGGGCCGTGCGGCTCGGTGGCCGGGGCGATGCGGTCGGTCGCCTGCTGGTCCTCGGGCGGCGACTCGGGCGACGACTCGCGTACGCGGAAGCCGCCCGGGTCGGTGAGCATGCTGAGGTCGGCGCCGGACCGGGCGCCGGCCAGCGACTCGCGCAACATGTGGGCCCGGTCGGTCAGTTCGAGCGCCGTGGCCGGGCGCTGCCCCGGCTCCTTCGCCAGCAGCGCCATGACCAGCTCGCGCACCTGCGACGGGACGTCCACGCCGAGCGGCGGCGGCGGCTCGTTGAGGTGCTGCAGGGCGATCGCCACCTGGGTGTCGCCGCGGAACGGCGTGCGCCCCGCCAGGCACTCGTAGGCCACCACACCGAGGGAGTAGAGGTCGGTGGAGGGCGTGAGCGGGAAACCCTGCGCCTGCTCGGGGCTGACGTACTGGGCCGTGCCCAGCACCGTGCCCGTCTGCGTCACCGGCGCCGCCTCCAGGGCCCGCGCGATGCCGAAGTCGGTCACCTTGATGGTGCCCTCGGGCGTGACCAGCAGGTTGCCCGGCTTGATGTCGCGGTGGATGATCCCGGAGGAGTGGGCGGCGTGCAGGGCCCTGGCCGTCTGGTGCACGACGTCGAGCGCCACCTCGGCCCCGAGCGCGCCGTTGCGCGCCAGGATGGCCGACAGCGGCTCGCCCTGCACCAGCTCCATCACCAGGTAGGCGAGATCGCTCTCCTCGCCGTAGTCGAAGATCTGCGCCACCCCGGGATCGGCCAGCGCCGCCGTGAGCCTCGCCTCGTTGCGGAAGCGCTCGCGGAAGGTGGGGTCGGCGTGGATGTGGCTGCGCAGGACCTTCACCGCAACCTCGCGCCCGAGCAACTCGTCACGGGCACGCCAGACCTCCCCCATACCGCCGGTGGCGATGCGGGAGATCAGGAGATAGCGGTTACGGAGCCGCATGGTTCAGCAGGTTACCGTCACTCACTTGTTCAGCACCGCCTCCATGACGGCCTTGCCGATCGGCGCGGCGGTGCCGCCGCCCGTCGCCTCCGCGCCGACGTTGGCCGCACCCGACTCCACGATGACCGCCAGGGCCACCTTCGGGTCCTCGGCCGGAGCGAAGGAGATGAACCAGGCGTGCGGAGGCTGGCCGTCGGCCGTCTCCGCGGTGCCCGTCTTGCCCGCTACTTGGACGCCCGGCACCTGCGCCCGGTTGGCGGTGCCGTTGCTGACGACGCTCACCATCATGTCGCGCAGCTTGGCCGCCGTCTCGGTGCTGACCGCCTCGCTCAACTCTTCCTGCTCGGCATCCTCGATCGAGTCGCCCTTGGAGTCAGTGACTTTTTTCACGAGGTACGGCTTCATCACCGTGCCCTCGTTGGCGATGCCCGCGGAGATCATGGCCATCTGCAGCGGCGTCATCTGGTTGCTGCGCTGCCCGATGGAGGCCATCGCGACGGCGGCTTCGTCCTCACGAGGGCCGAAGTCGCTCTTGGCCACGCCCATCGGGATCGCGAGCTCCTCACCCATGCCGAACTTGACCGACTGCTCCTGCACCTTGTCGTAGCCCAGCTCGATGCCCATCTTGCCGAACGGCGTGTTGCACGAGCGCTCCAGCGCGAACACCAGCGTGACCTGCCCGCTGCCACAGGCGGCGCCGCCGTAGTTGGGCAGGCTGATGTTCGTGTTGGGCAGCGGGAGCCGCTGCGGCGCCTCGACCGTGGTCTGCGGCCCCCGCGAGGTGTCGTCCTCAAGGTAGGCCGCCATGGTCACGACCTTGAACGTCGATCCGGGCGGATAGGTGCGGTCGATCGTACGGTTGAGCAGCGGCTGGTTCTTCTGCTTGGCCAGCTCGTCATAGCGCGGGAACACCTTGCTCTTGTCGGTCAGTGACAGCTCGGCGGGGTCGTAGGTCGGCAGCGAGACCATCGCCAGGATCGCGCCCGTCTTCGGCTCAAGCGCGACGACGGCGCCGCGCTTGCCGCTCTCGCGCAGCGCGTCGTAGGCGGCCTCCTGCACCTTGGGGTCGATCGTGACCTCGACGTTGGCGCCCTTGGTGGGCTCACCGGTGAACAGATCGATGCTCCGCCTCAGCAGCAGGTCGCTGCTGGAGCCGTCGAGCAGCCTGTTGTGGGTGCCCTCGATGGCGCTCGCGCTCTCCGGCGAGAAGAAGCCGGTGATGTGCGCGTAGAGCTCGCCCTCCGGATATTTCCTGACGAACTTGAACTCCGTGCTGTCGGTCTCGACGGACTGCGCGATCACCTTGCCGCCGGCGGTGATGCGGCCGCGCTCGACGGCGTAACGGTCGTAGAAGTTACGGGTGTTCCGAGCGTCGGTGCTCAGGCCTTCGGCCCTCACGGCCTGCAGGTAGTTCACGTTGACCATCAGAAGCGCGAACATGGCCAGGCAGGCCACGGCCGTGCGCTTGAGCGTGCTGTTCATCGCTGGAACACCTGCGTCATTCCTTCGTTCTGGATCGCCTGGGGCGGAGGCTTCCGCGCCGCATCCGACATGCGTACCAATAGCGCGATAAGGATCCAGTTAGCCAGCAGCGCCGAGCCACCCTGCGACATGAACGGAGTCACCAGGCCCGTCAGGGGAATCAGGTTGGTCACACCGCCCACGATGATGAACACCTGCCAGGCCAGGATGAACGACAGGCCGCCCGCCAGCAGCTTCGAGAACGGGTCACGGGCCGCCAGTGAGGTGCGCAGGCCCCGCTGCACCACCAGGGCGTAGAGCATGAGCAGCGCCATCAGGCCCGTCAGGCCCAGCTCCTCCCCCGCCGCGGCGAAGATGAAGTCGGAGAAGGCCAGCGGGATCAACTCGGGGTGTCCCTGGCCGAGCCCCGTGCCGAGGATGCCGCCCGAGCCCATGGCGAACAGCCCCTGCATGAGCTGCGCGCTGCCGCCGACGCGGTCGAAGAGCTCGGGGTCGCTCGGGTTGAGGAAGACCTCGAACCGTTGCTGGACGTGGTCGAAAACCAGACCCGCCAGGATGGCGCCGCCCGCGAACAGCAGGATGCCGATGATCACCCAGGAGACACGCTGTGTGGCGATGTAGAGCAGGGCGATGAACGTGCCGAACAGCAGCAGCGACGACCCCAGGTCTTTCTGCAGCACCAGAACGCCGAGACTGACACCCCAGGTGATGAGGACCGGGCCCAGGTCACGTGCGCGCGGCAGATCGATGAAGAGCAGCCGCCGCCCGGCGAGGGCGAGCACGTCGCGCTTGGCGACCAGATAGCCGGAGAAGAAAACGACCAGCGCCAGCTTGGCGAACTCGGCAGGCTGGAGCTGGCCCAGGCCGGGAATGCCGATCCAGATCCTGGCGCCGTTGATCTCCTGGCCGAGGAAAGGGATCAACGGCGATACCAGCAGGAGCAGGCCCGCGGCGCCCGCCGTGTAGGTCAGGCGCTGCAGTGCGCGGTGGTCCCGCAGGAAGATCAGCGTGACGCTGAACAGCACGATGCCGACGAGTGTCCACATCAGTTGCGAGTTGGGCGAGGCCAGCTTGGCGGAGGGCAGGCTCGAGTCGGACTCGGAGAGCCGGAAGATCATCACCAGGCCGAGCCCATTGATCAGCGTCACCAGCGGCAGGATCAGCGGATCGGCCCACGGCGCGAACTTCGCCAGCACCAGGTAGGCGGCCAGCATCAGAACGCCCAGGCTCAGGCCGTACGTCAGCATCCCCGAGGGGATCGCGCCATCCATCGCCAGGCCCACGTTGGCGTACGCGCCCATGACGACCACGACCGCGAGCGCGAGCATGACGAGCTGGGCCCCGCGGCGCTTGGCCGGCATCGGGACCGGTTCGGCGGCGACTTCGCTCATCTATTGCTGCTGTTTCGTCTTGGTCGCGCTCACGGTGGGCGTGGGCGACTGGCCGACGGACGGGGAAGCTTCGCTCTGCGTGTCCTCGGAGAACTTCAACGCGTTGATCCTCGTGATGCCTTCGTCGACGGTGGTGACGGGGAAGGTGCTCTTGATGAGCTCCTGATCCGCCTCCGACAGCTTGGAGAGCTGCCGGCCAGTGGGCCTGGAGACCTCGAAGAGCTGGAACGGGCCCACCTCGACCTTGATCCCCTGGAACACGACCACCTCGTCGCCCCTCGCGCCGACGAAGAACTGGTCCTGGGTCCACTGATATCCAAAGTAACCGCCGACGCCGACGGCGAGCGTGCCGATGCCGAGCACGGTGACCAGCACGGGCCACAGACGACGACGGCCCGACCGCCGGGACGCCTGCGCCACCGGCTCGTCGAAGCCGTCATCATCAGCGATCACCGGCTGGGGTGCGGTCACCGCGCCGGCTCGCCCCGGCGGCTCGGCCTCCCCCGAGCCCCCGCGCAGCCGGTTCATGCCCGCGGCGCCCACGACGGCGGCGTCGCCCGGCACCTGCTGCCCTTCGGTGATGTCGAGCACGTCGGCCAGCACGCACGTGATGTTGTCGGGCCCGCCGCCCCTGTTCGCCAGGTCGATGAGCTGGCGGACGACCTCTTCCGGGTCGTCGATGTTGGTGAGCGTGGCGTGCAGCGTCTCCGCGCTCACCACCCCCGACAGGCCGTCGGAACACAGCAGGTAGCGGTCGCCCACCTGCGCCTCGCGGAGCGTGAGGTCGGGATCGACCTCGCCACTGCCGTCGAGCGCGCGCAGCAGGATCGACCGCTGCGGGTGCGTGGCCGCCTCCTCCGGCGTGATGCGCCCGTCGTCGACGAGCTGCTGGACCAGCGTGTGGTCATGGGTGATCTGGTAGAGCTCCCCGCGTCTGAGCAGGTAGGCGCGCGAGTCGCCGACATGCACCAGGGCGACCTGGGTGCCGTGCCAGAGCATGGCCGTGAGAGTCGTGCCCATGCCTTTGAGGCTGGGATCCCGCCCCACCATCTCGTGCAGCTTGCGGTTGGCGTCGCGTACGGCTGCCTCGATGGCGTTGAGCAGGTCACCCCCCTGTTGAGCCTCTTCCAGAGAGGCCATGGCGTCGATGGCGACTGAGCTCGCCACCTCGCCGTGTGCGTGCCCGCCCATGCCGTCGGCGACGGCGAGCAGGCGGCCGCTAGCGTACGCCGAGTCCTCGTTCCCTTCGCGGAGGAGGCCGACGTCCGAGCGGGCGGCGTAGCGGAGTGCGATGGTCATTTGCGCAATTCAATGACTGTCTTGCCGACGCGGATCGGAACACCGAGCGGCACCGGGGTCGGGCGGGTGACTTTCGAGCGGTCGAGATACGTGCCGTTCGTCGAACCGAGATCTTCCACGATCCACTGACCGTCCTGAGGGAAGAGCCGGGCATGCCGGCTGGATGCGTAGTCGTCGCTGACTACCAGCGTGGCGTCGTTCGCCCGGCCAATGGTGATGGGCGTCTCCGTGAGGTTAATGGTGGTGCCTTGCAAGGGGCCACCGGTAACGACGAGCTGGCGTGGCTCACCCTTCTTGTTCTTGGGCTTGGCCACGGGTTTGGCGGGTTTCACGCCTTTGCGTGGGCCCGCGGGAGCCGTGCGTGAACCGAACAAGTCAGTCCGGATCACGCCGACTGCGGCAATGACGAAAAACCACAGCACCGCCAGGAAGGCGAGCCGGATCAGCAGCAGCGTGAGCTCGGACATGGACCGTCTGTCTACCCCTAATCGCGCCGGAACACCAGAGTCGTGCGCCCCAACGTCACTCGCGTGCCGTTCTGGAGCTCGATCCTGCGTACCGGCTGGCCATTGACAAAAGTGCCGTTCGTCGACCCGAGATCGACGAGGGCCACGAGCTGGCCCTCGACACGCAACTCCGCGTGATGACGCGAAACGCCCGGATCGACCAGACGAAGATCGCAGTCCGTGCCCCTGCCGAGCAAGGTCACCGGAGTGGTGAGCTCGTAGGAACGGTCGCCCTGCGGATCGTCCTGGGTGGAGACGAGCAGCCTGGGCCGCCCCTGGAACGCGTGCGGCCGCGACGGAGGCAGGTCGCTCGCCGGATGGCGGATCTCGTCCTGCTCGACCGTGGCGCCGCGGATGACACCCGACCTGATGCGGAACAAACCGACAGCCAGGTCGCCCGCTGTCTCGAAACGCACCCGGACCGGTCCCACGAAGGAGTAGCCCTGCTCCTTTGCGTACTCCCTGGCGAGGTTGGCCAGTTCGTGGCTGATGCTGTCGGCGTAGACCTCAAGCCGCTCGCTGTCGGTCGTGGACAGCTCAACCACGAAGTCATTGGGCACGAGCGTACGGCCCTGGGCGACGATCGCCGCACGCTCATCCATCTCCCGCTGAACCGCGCTGGCGACCTCGACCGGCTGAAGGTCAGATTTGAACGCCCGCGCAAAGGCTCCCTCAACCAAGCCTTCGAGCCTTCGCTCGAAGCGCTGAAGGACTCCCACCGGGTACCTCCCTTCCTCCGTGCATATGATCGCGGCCCCCAGGCGCTGGTGGCGCCCGGTTCCCGCTCGTTCCACTTCACGGCGTCCCTGGCGCTCGTCAGCTGTCGCGCCCAGCTCCTCCGCTCCCGTGTCTTATGCGATCGTATCCGGGTTCAGTACCAGTGGCTGTTCCGTGCTACTGTTCTTTCCGCACCCACAAGGGCGGGTGGCGGAACGGCAGACGCGCACGGTTCAGGTCCGTGTGTCCGAAAGGACGTGAGGGTTCAAATCCCTCCTCGCCCACTCGTTGACAGGGGATCCTTGGTCGCAAGCCTTTCAGGCGTTGCTCCCTCGGGTCCCCTCGTCGTGTCTCCCGGGGGATAACCCCCGGACCCCCAGGCAGGACGCTGGCGCTCCCGGGGGTTCCCCCCGGGCCCCCTTCACAACCATGTTGTGGCTGGTGACCGGTTCCAAGCTTGTCGTGCTGGTGACCCGTTCCAGCTTTGTCGTGCTGGTGGCTGGTTTCGGGCTTGTGGTGCTGGTGAGCCGTTCCAGGCTTGTCGTGCTGGTGGCTGGTTTCGAGCTTGTGGTGCTGGTGAGCCGTTCCAGGCTTGTCGTGCTGGTGGCTGGTTCGAGCTGGTGGTTTGGTCGACCATGTCGTGCTGGGTGTTCGGGGCCGGCTTGTTGGGTCGGTGGCCGACTTGCGGGTGTCGGGGTGGTTGCCCCGTTCGCCTTGTCGGGTGCCTTCCCTTACGTCGTGGTCCTGGGTTCGTTTGTGCAGACCCACATTGGCGAAGCTTGTTGCGGATCGCAAGGGCCGGGGTCTTCCTTTTCAAGAAACTGTCTGATGGGCGCCTGTCGGACTGTACGTCCTGGTGGTTGCAGGACGCTTTCTGGTGGCTTGCGGTTGGTGTGTGTTTTAGTTCACAGTTACGCCAGCTTTGGTTCGGGTGTCCAGGAGTGTGCCCACCAGGTCCGTGAGGGTCACCATTCCGATGATCGTGTCCTGCTGGTCCGTGACGAGGGCGAGATGGGCCCTGCCCTCCTGAAGTGCCGTCACCGCCTCGGGGATCTGGGTGGTCGAGCGGAGCCTGGGCACCTTCCTGGCCAGCTCGCGTGCGGTCTTCCCCGGGTTGAGCAGCGCGTCTCTGGCGTGCAGGGCTCCTTGGACGCCTGACTCGTTCTCCACCAGGAGGCGCAGGTGGTTCGTGGCCGTCGCCGTTCGCTTGATCTGGGCGGTGTCCGCCGTCGGTGGCACCTTCGCCGCCTGGGCGATCGGGGTCATCAGGCGTTCGATGCCCTCGTTGTCGAGGCGCAGGGCGCGGGTCAGGAGGTCGTGCTCCTCCCTGTCGAGCAGGCCCATGCGGCCCGACTCGCCCACCAGCATGGCGAGCTGGCTCGGGGTTCTGGTCGTCGCCAGCTCGTCCCTCGGCTTGACGCCGAAGAGGCGGAGTATGACGTTCGTCAGGCCGTTGAGCGTGGACAGCAGCGGGCGCATCAGCCACGTGAAGCCGCGGAACGGCAGCGTCAGCAGGAGCGCCGCGCGCTCCGGGTGGGTCAGCGCCCACGACTTGGGGGCCATCTCGCCGATGACCATGTGCAGGAACGTCACCAGGGCCAGGGAGATCGTGAGGGCGATCGGCAGGCGCAGGCCCTCGGGCACGCCGGCCATGGCGAAGACGGGCTCCAGATAGTGCTCGATCGCCGGCTCGGTCACCTGGCCCAGGCCCAGCGTGCACAGGGTGATGCCGAGCTGGGCGCCGGCCAGCATGAGGGAAAGCTGACGGCCGCCGCGCACCGCCGACTTGGCGGTGAGCCTGACCAGGCGGTTGCCGCCCGCGGCCATCTCCTCCAGGCGGTGGCGGCGCGAGGAGACGAAGGCGAACTCGGCGGCCACGAACAGCGCGTTGAAGGCCAGCAGTGCCAGGCCCAGAATGATCATGCTCATCGGGCGGCCTCCGCGTGTCGCACCGGGGCCAGGCGCACCCATTCGGGCACCCGGCGGTTGAGTGACATGACCGTGAGCTCCGCCAGGTGCTCTTCGACGTCCTCGGCGAACGGGTCGGAGTCGGGTTTGATCGGTACGGTCACCGAGTCGCCCTGGTCGGGCATTCTGCCCAGTCTGGCGAGCACGAGCCCGGCGAGCGTGTCGTAGTCGTCGCTCTCCGGCAGGGCCACGCCGGTGGCCCGCTCGACCTCGTCGAGCCTGAGGCTGCCCGGCACCTCCCAGACGCCGCCCGGGTGTTCGAGCACGCCGACGGGTTCGGGGTCGTTCTCGTCGACGAGCTCGCCGACCAGCTCCTCGGCCAGGTCCTCGACGGTGATGACGCCGGCCAGGCCGCCGTACTCGTCGATGACGCAGGCGACGTCGTCCTTGGCCGCCCGCATCCGCTCCAGAACGGCGGGCAGCGGCACTGAGGCCGGCACCAGCAGCGCGGGGCGCGTGATCGTGGAGACCGGGCCCTCCTCCTTGCCGGAGGCGAGCAGCTCGCGCACGCCCGTCACGCCGACGACGTCGCCGTCCTCGGCCAGCACCGGGTAGCGGGAGTGGCCGCACGCGCGCATGGCGTCGAGCAGGTCGGAAATGGGCTGCGAGGCGCGCAGCGCGACCACGCGGGGCCGCGGGACCATGATCTCCTCCGCGTTGCGGTCGCCGAACTCCAGCGCCCGTTCGAGCAGCTCCGACAACTTCGGAGGGAGCTCGCCCGCCTGGGTGGACTCCGCGATGATGCGCGAGAGCTCCTCCGGCGTGACGCCGTGCTCGACCTCCTCCACGGGCTCGATCCCGATCCGCCTGAGCAGCCCGGTGGCGGCCGAGTCGAACAACCGGACCACCGGCCCCACCACCGCGAGATAGGCGAGCGTCGAGCGGGCCAGGAACTTGGCGACCGCCTCCGGCCTGGCGATGCCGAGGTTCTTCGGCGCCAGCTCGCCGAGCACCATCTGCACCACGGTCGCCACGAACACGCCCGTGGCCACGGAGACGCCCGTGATCATGGCGCTGGGAAGCCCCCAGCCGGCCAGCCACGGGCGTACGATCACGGCGATCGCGGGCTCGGCCAGGAATCCGACCAGCAGCGCGGTGACCGTGATACCGAGCTGCGCGCCTGAGAGCATGAAGGACAGGCGGGAGGTCACCTGGAGGGCTCTCTCGGCGGCGGCGTCGCCGGCGGAGGCCTGTTCGCGCAGGATGCCGCGGTCGGCGGCGACGAAAGCGAACTCCTGGGCGACGAAATAGCCGGTCGCCGCCGTGAGGAGGATAAGGGCCAGCAGGCCGAGATAAGCACTCACCGTAGCGAGCCTTCAGAGGAACCCGTGCACGAGCACGGGCAAAGACTCCACGAGTCCGGAGCGGACACGGTCTTCCCTTCGATAGAGGTCGTCCATAACCGTAACGACGTCGATGGGCTCTATGTTTCCTGGGCCTCCGCCGGGACGGGTCTCCGGTTTGGCGAGTGCCCGGCCGCACCGTTACGGTCGGCTGGTTCTGTGTACTTTTCCGTGGGAAATCCTTGACCGAACGCCTTCACTGCCGGGGGGTTGGACGTAGCGTCTATGTACGAAGCGAAGGGAAGGCGAAGTGTCTGAGGACGACCGTACGCGGGCCATGCGCTCGCCGGGCGACGGCCGCCCGCTGCCGCCGCGGCCCAACGACGTCCCGCGCTCAGGCGGCGCCCCCGCGCACCGGTTCCCGTCGGGAGGGCCGGGCGCGCCCACGCACAAACTTCCCGCGGCCTCCCAGATTCCGGAGCCGCCGCCCGGCGCCGAGCCGCGCGGCTCCAGCGGGCGTGTCTACGGCAGGCAGCGCTCTGGCGGCGGGGGCGGTCCCATCAGGCCGCTGAGGTCGAGGGGCGAGCAGCCGCCGCGGGGACCCCGCAGGAAAGTCTCCGGCAGAACGATCCTGAAGATCATCGCCGGGCTTCTGGCCGTGTTGCTCGTGGCGGCCGTGGGCCTGTTCTTCTGGATCGACTCGCGGCTGTCGGGCATCGACGACGTGCTCACCGACTACGAGGACCGCCCCGCCGACGGTCCCGGCACCAACTGGCTGCTGGTCGGCTCCGACAGCCGTAAAGGGTTGTCGAAGGCCCAGCGCAGGAAGCTGGCCACCGGGCGCGCGGTCGGGCAGCGTACGGACTCGATGATGTTGCTGCACATCCCCGACACCGGCGACAGGCCGACGCTGGTCAGCCTGCCGCGTGACCTGGCGGTCACCATCTACGGCAAGCAGCGCGACAAGCTCAACGCCGCCTACAACGGCGGGCCGCAACTGCTGGTGCGCACCATCGAGACGGTCACGGACCTGCGCGTCGACAACTACATGGAGATCGGGTTCGCTGGTTTCGTCGACATCGTGGACGCGGTGGGCGGGGTCGAGATGAACGTGACGGCCGCCGTGAACGACCCGAAGGCCGGGCTCAAGCTGAAGAAGGGCAAGCAGGTGCTCGACGGCTCCCAGGCCCTGGGATACGTACGCACCCGCAAGGGCGGCGCGCTGCCCGACTACGAGCGCACCAAGCGGCAGCGCCAGTTCCTCGCGGCGGTCGTGAAGAAGGCGGCCAGCCCGGGGGTGCTCATCAACCCGTTCACGTCCATCCCGCTGGCGATGAGCGCCACGGACGCGGTGACGGTCGACTCGAGCACCGGCGCTTTCGACCTGCTCTCGCTGGGGCTCGCCATGGGCGACAGCCCGGTGACGACGGTCGTGCCGTTCGGCGGCAACGAGAACCTCCCCAACGGCGGCGTGGCCGTCAAGTCGGACAGGCAGAAGGCGTTGGCGCTGTTCAACGCGCTGAAGGAGGACAAGCCCGTGCCGAAGAGCGTGATCGACGCCCGCTAGCCCCGTCAGCCGCCGCTGCTGCTGCCGGCGGCTGCCGTGGTCGCGGCGCTGATGGCGGCCATGGTGGCCGCGTTGATGGCGGCGATGGTCTTGGCGACGGCGTCGGCCGTCCACGCGCCCTCCGAGATCTCCTTGATCCGCCGCCTGTCCGCCTCGGGGAAGACCTTGCGGTCGAGCTTGGCCGCGTGCGTGATTGCGATCAGCACCGCCGTGCGCGCGTCGGGGGTGGCGCCCGCGAGCACGGCCGACGCCCGCTCGCGTACGTCGGCCTCGACGCCGGGGTGCGCCTCCGGCCAGCGGGTGACGGGGAAGATGCCGAGGGCCCTGCCGCGCTCCTCGGCCAGGACGCCCGACTCGGCGAGCTTGGTCAGCAGGCGCATGCGCAGCTTGCCCGTCTTCAGCCGCTGCACCCACCAGGCGGGTTTCCTGGCCTTGGTCTCGGAGGCGATGCGGGTCAGTGTGGCGTCGAGCTCCGCGTCGCCGAGAGGGCTCGGATCGGTGACCGTCACTTTCTTGTCCGACAACTCCAGCCGTCCGGCGACGGCCAGCTCGGCGAGGAGCGCGCCGGCGAGCGCGGAGTCAAGCCGCGTGGAGTCGATGAGCGGGGTGCCCTTGTCGTCCCGGTAGGCCAGCAGGAGGAATTCTTCCGCGATCGTCACAGTCATGTTTCGACACTAACCTCCCTTTTATGAGCTTGTCCGAGAAGTTGCACGCCATCGGCCGTCCCCTGCTGCAGGCGCAGCTCGACCATCCGACCGTGGTCGGCATCGGCCGTGGTGACCTGGCGGAACCGGTGTTCAGGTCGTGGCTGGAGCAGGACTACCTGTTCCTGCTGGACTACGTACGGGTGTTCTCGCGGCTGGCCTGGCAGGCGCCCGACGCCCATCTGCGCGACCTGGTGGACCTGGCGCACGCGACGTACCACGACGAGCTGAACCTGCACAGGTCGTTGTCGGCGGAGTTCGGGGCCGACCTGGGAGGCGTGGTCAAGGGGCCGGCGTGTGCGGCGTACACGGGGTTCCTGCTGGAGTCGGCGGCGTCGTACGGGGAAGGGCTGGCGGCCCTTTATCCGTGTATGTGGGGCTATTCGACCCTCGGGCAGATCCTGGCCGAGAACCCGCCCAGCGAACCGAGATACCGGGCCTGGGTGGACACGTACGCCGACCCGGGGTTCGCCCAGCTCGCCGTACGCATCGCCGAGATGATCGACGAGGCCGATCTCGACCCGGCGCGGGCGGAGGAGAAGTTCACCGAGGGCATGGCGCACGAGCTGGCCTTCTGGAGCGTGCCGTAGCGTCCACAGGCTGTGGACGGCGCGGCGTGGACCGTACCCTGGTGACATGCCGGAACTTCCCGAAGTGGAGTCTCTCACCCACTTCCTGCGCGAGCGGGCGGTGGGCCATACGATCCTGGCGGTCGACGTGGTCGGCTTCCAGGCGCTCAAGACGTTCGACCCGCCGGCGACGGCGCTCGGCGGGTTGACCATCACCGGCGTGGCGAGGCACGGCAAGTTCCTCGACCTCGACTGCGACGGCCTGCACCTGGTCATCCACCTGGCCAGGGCCGGATGGCTGCGCTGGCGCGACGACCTGTCGGGAGCCAAGCCCGTCCGTCCGGGCAAGGGGCCGCTCGCGGTGCGGGTGCGGCTGGCTCCCGACGACGACGGCCAGGCGCCCGGCTTCGAACTGACGGAGGCGGGCACCCAGAAGCGGCTCGCCGTCTATGTCACAAGAAATCCGGACGAGGTGCCCGGCATCGCCGCACTCGGCCCCGACCCCCTCGACCCGTCGTTCACGGTCGCCGCGCTCAAACGCATCGTGGGCGGCAACCGCACCCAGATCAAGGGCCTGCTGCGCGACCAGAAGATCATCGCCGGCATCGGCAACGCCTATTCCGACGAGGTGCTGCACGCGGCCAGGATGTCCCCGTTCAAGATCGCCGCGACGCTCACGGACACGCAGATCGCCGACCTGCACGAAGCCATCGTCACCACACTCGGCGAGGCGGTCGAGCGGGCGCACGGGCTGGCCGCGAAGGACCTCAAGGCGGAGAAGAAGTCGGGGCTGCGCGTGCACAACCGGGCGGGGCAGCCGTGCGACGTCTGTGGCGACACGATCCGCGAGGTGTCGTTCGCCGACTCGTCGCTGCAGTACTGCCCGACCTGCCAGACCGGCGGCAAGCCCCTCGCCGACAGGAGGCTTTCTCGTCTGCTGAAGTGATTGTTCTCCTTCTTCACTGCACAGCCCGCGTCCGCCCGCGCCGAGCCGGAACCACGGAACACGGCCAAGCTGACGCTCGTCACGGCGAGCAGCCCGTGAGCCTTCACGACCGGCCATGACAGACGCCGGCCGACGTCGGCGCGTGCGGTGACGCGGGCTGTGCCGTAAAACCAAAAAATATCACCCAAGCAGCAGAATCAACGCGGACCGGAGAGTCATGGGCATACCCGCGATATACCGGCGTTGAATAGCATCCGCTGGTGCGTCTCGTTATCGCTCTGATGTTATGGCTCAACCCGCTGCCACCAGCGGTTCAGCCACGGTTCCCCGCGCCGGTCGACCTGTGCGCGACCGTCGACCGGGCCCTGGTCGAGCGGCTCGTGCCCGACGCGGACGCCAGGCTGCACGGACGATACTGTGTCTGGTCGCAGGGGGCCACGGAACTGGGGGTCAGTTGGGTCACCCGGGACGGGGACCCGTGGGATCACACTTCGGCGCAGGTTCACGAGGAGTACCGCAAGCGTCTGGTCGGCGACCTTCGCCCGCGCACGTCCCCCTTCCCCATGTGGGTCAAGAGCGGCTCCCGCCAGATGACCACCACGAAAGCGCGGGTGGTGGAGAAAGTGGGCGACGAGGCCCACCTGGTCGACCACCTCTCCGCCGACACGAAGCGAGTGGAACTCGTCCAGGTCTTGTTCCGCGTTGGCAATCTCCTGGTGAAGGTCGAATACTCCACGTTCGACCGGCCGGTGAGCGCTGACCGCCTGCGTCAAGGCGCGGTGTCGGTGAGCCGCCGCGTGGCGCGCGGCCTCGGGCGGATGAGCCCACCCGAACCGACGCCCACAGCGCCCTCCGGCACCTACGCGGAACCGCCGGTCGCCTGCGCCGTCCTCAGCGACAAGCAGCTCAGGAAACTGGTCGACACGGAGGCCGACGCGGGGACCTCGGAATCGGCGAACTGCGACTGGGAGAAGCCGAACACGCCCGGGGATCCGCAACTCGAGCTGCGGTTCTGGGCTCCCCAGCGCGGTCCGGCGGGTGACGGGATCGCCCAGGCGAAGGAGATGTTCGCCGGTTGGAAAGGATCGGAGGCGGCGGCCCTGGATCTCGCGGACGAGGCGCTGGCCTTCCGGGAAGGGACACCCCAGTCGCCCGGCCCGCCGGTGGTGGTCTTCAGGAAGGCCAATCTGCTCGCCCGCGTAGAGGCCCGGGATCGGCACAAGGCCGAGCAGGCCGCTCGGTGGATCGTGGAGGCGCTGTCATGATCAGGGCCGTCGTGGCCATCCTCCTGCTGCTCACCGCCGCCTGCTCGGCGGCTTCCCCACCCCCCAGCCCGACCCAGGCCTCCAGCCCTCCGCCGTCGGGTCCCGGCAGGTTCGCCGGACCCCTCGACCCCTGCTCGCTGCTGACCGCTGAGCAGGTGGAGCAGTTGGTCACGCTCGCCGAGCAAGAGTACGCCGACGCCGGATGCACCTGGTCGACCCCGCGCCTCGGGCTGGAAGGGCCTGCGATCTACCAGCTCGAGGTCGGCATCCATCTGGCCGCGGACGTGGCGGCGGCTCACGCCTTCTTCACCGAACCGCCGGAGTCCGCCTTTCCCAGGATGGTGGCCACGCAGCCACCCGACCCTCCCGCCGGCGCGCAGGTGGGTGACGAGTCGTTCATCCTTGTCCGCGAGCTGTCGCACACCACGGTGCTGACCTTCCGGCTCAGCAACGCGGTGATCAACATCAATTACGGCTGGAATGCGCCGCCCGTCCCGCGGCACCTGGAGCAGGCGCGGAAGGCGGCGCAGTGGATCACCGAGGCCATGAACCGGCCCGCGCCCAGCGCCGACCCTGCGGACGGGCGCTTCGCCGTGCCGCCCTACGCCTGTTCCCTGCTGCCGGAGGGCACCCGGGGCATCCCCAAGTCGGCGACCCAATGCGGCGGGGTCAAACTGCGGCACGCGCGCGCGTGGCGCGGCAAGAGCGGGGTCACCGTGGCCGAGGAGCTCTTCGCCCACTACAGGAGGGAGGCCGACAAGCCGGCCACCGTCAAGGGCCTGGGAGACGAGGCCTTCTCCGCGGTGCCCGAAACCCAGGTGACGGTGTGGGTGCGGGTGAGCAACCTCGTACTGGAGATCCCGTTCAACCAGCGAGAGGGCAAGGTGACGCCGCAGATGCGCGAACAGATCGCCGAGGTGCTCAACCGCCTCCCCGCCCACTGACTCTTGTGGTCGGCGACCGCACCATCGTTTTCTTCTCTTCACGGCACAGCACCCGTCCCCGCACGCGCCGACCCCGGGCGTTCTGTTGGTCGGGGGTGACTTTTTCTTTACGGCACAGCCGACGTCCCCGCACGCGCCGACGTCGGCCGGCGTCTGTCATGGCCGGTTGTGAAGGCTCACGGGCTGCTCGCCGTGACGACGTCTTCTTGGCCGTGTTCCGTGGTTTCCACGCAACAGGGCCGTCGGGAGAGCAGGGCGGCGGCCAGGGGGACCGTCAGGGCTGTGCGGAGGGCGGTCATACCGGCCTCCTGCGTGGTCGCGTCGCCGGACCGAGTCGCACCAGGAGGAGATCGCCCGCGCCGCGTACGACGCCCGCTCAGGGCCCCTCTGCGTGAGCCGGGCCGCCGTCGTCGCGAGATGATGGGGTCATGACCGTTCCAGAGATCGAGCCGAGCGACATTCCCGCGGACGCCTACCTCCTCGACGTCCGCGAGCAGGACGAATGGCGGGCGGGCCACGCCCGTGAGGCGGTGCACATCCCGATGACCCAGATCCAGGGGCGGGTCGACGAGGTGCCGGGCGACCGGACGATCTATGTCGTCTGCCGGGTCGGCGGCCGGTCGCTGCAGGTGGCGGCCTGGCTCAACCAGCTCGGGCGCGACGCGGTCAACGTCGGGGGCGGCATGCAGTCGTGGGAGGCGGCCGGGCGTCCGATGGTCAGCGAGTCGGGGGAGCAGCCCTTCGTGGCCTGAGCCGTACGTCCTTCAGCAGGCGGAAGGGCCACCCACGAGTGTTGTGGGTGGCCCTTTGTCCGGCGCTGGTCGTCAGCAGGATCCCTTGGTCGCCGTGAGCTTGGTGATGGTGATCGCCCCGTCGTGCAGTTTCTTGCGGCCCTTCGTCTTGGGGTTCACGGTGAAACATTGCGGGTCGCTGAGTTCGTAATGCATGCTGATCGCCATCTTGGTGCTGCAGTGGTTGTTGAAATAGACGGTGACGGATGTAATTCCGGGCTTGTACGACGTGTTGAGCTTCGCCCCCTTCGGTGAGGAGCAGGCGAAGGAGTTGCGGATGACGTCGTCCTGCACCGTGACGCCCGCCGTGATCGGCGCTGCCATGGCGGGTGCGGCCGCCGCGAGGCTGCCGGCCAAACATGCCGCCGAAATGGCCAGAGCGTGGAATTTCTTCATTTTCCCCCCTTTTTTCGTGAATCGGTCCTGACAGGCCGGTTGACTGCTAGGCAGGATGTGCGCGCTTGATCGCGCTGTGCGATGGAGGAAATGGACGCCCATCCCCCGTTTTCTGCCGGGCGTCCCCGTGAGGGCGCTCAATGGCTCCCGGGCTGGCCTTACTCGGAGGGATGAGGCATCATGGGGCCGGCGGAACTGGACATTCCTGCTCCGCAGGCAACAAATCGATCCGCGGGAGCTTGAGGCAATCAGGCTGAGAGGGCGACTACGGCTGTCGCCGACCGCATGAACCTGTCCGGGTAATGCCGGCGTAGGGAGTGTGCGATGTCGCACGTGGCCGACGAAGTTCCGCTGACCCTCGACGGGCAGCCCCCCAAGACCCTGGGCGTGCTCGACCAGGGTGCGCTCTGGGCCAACCTCGGTGTCAGCCTCCTCGGCTTCTCAGGGGCGCTGCTCCTGCTCAACCCGACCGGCGACGCGCCGCTCAGCCTGACTGCCGCGCTGGTGGCGACGGTGGTCGGCAGCCTCGTCGGCACGGCCATGGTCGGACTTTCCGCCATCCCCGGCACCCGTACGGGCCAGCCCGCGATGGTGCTGCTGCGCGGCCTGTTCGGGGCCAGGATCTCGTACGTGCCCACGGTCCTGAACATCGTGCAGATGCTCGGCTGGGGCGCGTTCGAGCTGTGGGTGATCGCCAAGGCCGCCACCGCGATCTTCGACGGGGTGGCGTACTCCGTGTGGGTGGTGCTGGCGGGTGTGCTGACCACCGCGCTCACGATCTGGCCGCTGGGCGCGATCAGGCTGCTGCGGCGGTACGTCACCGTCGGCGTGATCGTGTCGATGATCTGGTTCACCTGGTATTTCCTGTCCGAGGCGCCCGCCCCCGCCGGCGGGTCGTGGACCGGGTTCGCCCCGGCCGTCGACTACGTGATCGCGCTGTCGGTGTCGTGGGTGCCGCTGGCCGCCGACTTCGCCCGGCACTCCCGCTCGGGGCGGGCGGCGTTCACCGGGATCGTCGGCGGTTACACGATCGCCCAGGTGGCCTGCCTCGGGCTCGGCGTCTACGCCGTGGCCATCGCCGGCGCCGCCGCCGTGGAGGCCGACAACACGGCCGTGTTCGACCCGTTCGTGGCGGCTCCGCTGGGCGCGCTGTTCTTCGGCATCCTGGTGCTGCGCGAGACCGACCAGTCGTTCGCGAACGTCTACTCCACCACCATGTCGCTGCAGAACCTGATGCCGCGCGTCGACCGGCGGATCATCTCGACCGCCATCGGCGTGTTCACGGTCGTGATCGCCCTCGTCGTCGACGTCACCTCGTACGGCGCCTTCCTGGGGGTGATCGGGGCGGTGTTCGTGCCGATGTTCGCGGTGCTGGCCGTCGACTATTTCGCCTTCGGCGGCGGCCGCCGCTGGAACACCGAGGAGAACGCCCCCTCGCGCTGGTCGATGCTGGTGCCGTGGGCGCTCGGCTTCGCCGCCTACTGGCTGACCACCTCGACGCCCACCATCGCCGCGTGGGACGGGTTCTGGGCCTCCGCTCGCGACGCCATCGGCTTCACCCGGCAACCGTGGATGAACGGCGCACTCGGCGCGGCGGTGGTGGCGGCTCTGGTGACCGCCGTCATCGGCGCGGCGCGGAGGCGCGCTGCTCGACGTTGAGCAGGTGCTGCTTGGCGCTCGCGCCTCCCGCGTAGTCGCCGAGCGCGCCGTCCTCGCGCACCACCCGGTGACAGGGCACGATCACGCAGACGGGGTTGGAGGCCAGCGCGTTGCCGATCGCACGCAGCGCGCGCGGCCTGCCGATGCTCTGGCCGATCTGCTCCAGCGTCGTGGTCGTGCCGTAGGGGACCGCCATGGTCTTCTGCAGCACCGAGCGGGCGAACGTGGTGGCCAGCGCCCAGTCGACCGGCGTGGCGAACGCGCGCAGCCGGCCAGAGAAGTAGGCGTCGAGCTCTCTGCGCACCGGGTCGAGCCGCCGCGCGTCGTTGCCGATGAACGTGCCCACATGCCGGCTGACCAGCTCGAAGACGTCGTTCTCGCTCTCGAAGCTGCAGGCGGCGATGCCCTTGCCCGTCACGGCCAGCACCAGCCTGCCCACGGCGCCGTCGTAGGTGCCGAACGCGATGTCGGGCGGCGTCTCGCCGCGGTAGGTGCTGGAGGTCACCCGCAACAGGGCATCGAGATCACCGCTCGCCATTCGCCCTCACCCTCCACACCCGCCGAGAATCGCCGTGACCGCAGCGTATCGGACGGATCGCCCGACGCACCTACCTAGCCACGTGCACTATGGAGGTGTGGGGGACGAATGGGCCGGTAGTGACGACGAGATCGCACGCGCGGTGCTCGCCGGTTCGCCCAACGCCGTGGTGGTGCTCGACCGCGACCAGAGCGTGCTGGTCTGGAACGAGGCCGCCGAGCGGCTGTTCGGGTGGACGGCCGAGGACCTGCTCGGGCGGCGGGCGCCGATCGTGCCGGGCGAGCTGACCGCCGAGCTCAACGCCGTGCTGGAGCGCGTACGCACGGGCGAGTCCGTGTCGTTGCGTACCAAACGCCTGCGTAAGGACGGCGTCCTCCTCGACCTCCGGGTGGACATCAGCGCGCTGCGCCTGGGCAACGCCGTGGCCGGATACATCTGCGTGCACCACCCGGCGCGGGCCGACGAGCTGGCCAGGCACCGCATGGCGCGCAGGGAACGCCTCGTGCGCCGGCTGACGGACGTTGTCGGCGACATCAACTCCGAGCTGGAGCTGTCGGCCGTGCTCGACCGGATCTCGGCCAGCCTGACGGAGCTCACCGGCGCGGACGCGGGCGGGTTCGTGCTGATCGAGGCTGACCGGCTGCGCCTGGTCAGCACGTACCAGTTGCCGGAGGCCATCAGGGGCACCACCACCGACCTGCGTACGAGCCTCGTGGACAAGCTGTTACGCACCGGCAAGACCGTCATGCTGGAGACGAACGGGCTCGACGAGCTGGTATGGGCGCGGCTGGACGGCCTGCACACGATCACCCTGGGCCTGGCCGCCGTCGGCGGGCGCCCGTACGGAGCCCTCTACGCGCTCTTCGCCGGGCGTGTCCCCGGGCACCTCGAACTGGAGCTGCTGGAGCTGCTCGCCGGGCATGCGGGCATCGCCGTGGGCAACGCGGTCGCCTACCAGGAAGCGGTACGGCAGCGGGCCCACGAGCGGGCCGTCTTCGACGCGAGCGCCGACGGCATCGCCGTCCTCGACGGGGCGGGCCGCGTGGTCCGCTGGAACCCGGCCGCCGCCGCGCTGACCGCGTTCTCGGCCGACGACGTCATCGGCGGACCTCCGCCGTTCCCGCTGCCCGAGCCGGGTGAGAAGGTCACGTTCCAGATGGAGACGGGCCGCTGGCTGGACGTGGTGAGCGCGCGGATCGAGGAGACCGGCGAGGTGGTCATCGACTTCCGCGACGTGACCGCGGCCAAGGAGCTGGAGGAGGCCAAGGACCTGTTCCTCGCCACGACCAGCCACGAGCTGCGTACGCCGATCACGATCGTGCGGGGGTTCGCCAGCACGCTGGACTCGCGCTGGGACAAGCTGAGCGATCCCGAGCGCCGCGCGGCCGTGCACACCATCGCCGAGCGGTCCAGGTCGCTCGGCCAGCTCATGGACCACCTGCTGCTGGGCTCCAGGGCGGGGGCGGACGAGCTCAAGGTAAGCATCGAGGAGTTCGACCTGGCCGAGCGGATCGAGGCCGCCACGCTCGGGCTGCCCGTGCTGTCCGACAGGCACCGGGTCGAGGTGAGAATTCCCGGCAAGCTGCCCAACGTGCTGGGCGACGCGCTGGCGACGGACATCGTGCTCGGGCAGTTGCTGGAGAACGCCTTCAAGTATTCGCCCAAAGGCGGGTTGATCGCGGTGGAGGCCTGGCCGGAGTCCGGCAACGTGGTCGTGGTCGTCGACGATGAGGGCGTCGGTATCGCCCCTACTGACCGGGAGCGGATCTTTGAGCGGTTCGTCCAGGTGGACAGCGGCGACCGGAGAAGGTTTGGTGGAGTAGGGCTCGGGCTCTACATCGTCCGCAGCCTCGCGAGGGCACAAGGGGGAGACGTGAGCGCCCATCCGAGACCAGGAGGTGGCACCCGCATGCGGCTGGTTCTGCCCTATCGGATCCGACACACCGATGCGGTAACGAGGTAGTCACAGTTGCGCTGATCTATCGTCCAATGTGTACAAGCTGTGATCGAGATGCGGTTTCTGGGGTCGAGTAACGGGGCATTTCGGTCGTATCGGGGAGTGTTCCCACGGGGGGCACAGGGAACGGGGAGGTGGGTGTTGTCAAGCGTGGTGCTACTGCCGTACGCGCCGTCCAGCGTCGCCGTCGCCCGCCAGCGTCTGAGCACTGACCTGCAGGATTGTGGGGTCTTCTCCGCGGCGATCGACGACGCGGTGCTCGTGGTGAGCGAACTGCTGAGCAACGCGCTCCGGCACGCGCATCCGCTTCCTTCCGGCATGGTGCGGGTCGCCTGGTTGCGTAACGAGGATCACATCGAGGTGGCGGTCAGCGACGGCGGGGCGGCGACGGAGCCGCGCGCCGGGCGCCCGACCCTGTCCTCGCTCGGCGGCCGGGGGCTCGGCATCGTCGAATATGTGGCCGAAAGCTGGGGCGTCCGGCATGAGGGCGACACCACGACCGTGTGGGCCATCCTGCCCGCTCCCCACAGCAACGGCTCGGTGAACGGGCAGGTGGCGGCGCTCAGAGAGGCCGGCTAGCGAGCACGGCCCGCTCGCTCACGGCCCACGCCGTGGAGACGAGCAGATAGATCCCGGCCGCCAGTGGCAGCACCAGCGCGGCGAGCACGGAGCCGTACGGCAGCAGCGGCATGATCTTCTTCATCAGCTCGGGCTGCTCCTCCGTGATCTTGATCTGCCGGGCCGAGAACCACGCGATGGCCGCGACCAGCACGATGACCAAGATGAAGACCAAAACCGGGGTGCTGGCCAGACCGTAATGTGCGATCACGCCTGCGACCTGCTGCCCCAGCGGCGCCCCGAACAGGTCATGACCGGCGAGCGCGGTCGGATGCGTGGCTACCCGGTACATCAGCCACAGGAACGGAAGTTGCGCCAGCATCGGCATGATCCCGGCGAACGGCGAGCTGCCCTCCTTGGCGTAGAGGGCGGAGACCTCCTTCGCCAGCCGCTCGGGATTGCGCTGGTGGCGCTTCTGCAGCGCGCGCAGGCGGGGCGCGAGCTGCTCCTTGATCTTGGCGGTGCGGGCCTGGCGCACGTTGAGCGGCAGCAGCAGGAGCCGTACGGCCAGCGTGAAGAGCACGATGCCGAGCGCGGCGTGCCCACCGGACACGGTGATGACGAACATGACAAGAGAATCGATCATGAGCCCTGTTTCTTTTCACGAAGGGAGGAAGGGCTCACCCGGCTCAAGCCTGAGGAGCCCCGCTTGGAAGGAAGCGGGGCATGCCTAGGGCGCGCGTGGACGCGGACGCCCGGCCGCGTCAGGATCGCGCATACGCTGGAACGCCGTACGGCGCGCGTAGGTCAGCGGGAAACGCCGCGGCCCGCCACAGAAGGCGGGCAGCAACGTGGCCGCCCACGTGACCAGCAGCAGGACCGCCACCAGGGTGATCCCCACCAGCCACGGGTCGAACAGGAACTGCGTCACCGGCTCAATGTGACCTTGAGGACTTGCCCATCACCGTGACCACGACGAAGACGAGCAGAGCGACGACACCGATGATCAGGGCGACCTTCAGCAGCCCCAGCACCATCGGCAGGAGGAAGTTGAACAACACGAAGAGACCCAGCAAGGTCCCGAGAACGAGCATCACGACTCTACCCATGAGGCAACCGTACGTGCTCATGGCATGATCCGCGACGCTTACGAAGTAATGACGTCCTTGCCCTCTTCACAGAGCCGGGCCGTACCGTGAAGTGGTGAACAGCCGCATCCTGGTGGTCGACGACGATCCGACCGTCTCCGAGGTCGTTGCCCGCTATCTGGAGCGCGACGGGCACGAGGTCGAATGCGTCGGCGACGGCGTCGAGGCGCTGCGCAGGGCGCTGGCGCACCCGCCGGACCTGATGGTGCTCGACCTGATGCTGCCCAAGATCGACGGGCTGCAGGTGTGCAGGAAGCTCAGGGAACGCTGGCCCGTACCGGTGATCATGCTGACCGCGCTCGGCGAGGAGATCGACCGGGTGGTCGGGCTCGAAACCGGTGCCGACGACTACGTGACCAAGCCGTTCAGCCCGCGCGAGCTGGCCCTGCGCGTCCAGTCGGTGCTGCGCCGCGCCCGCGGCGCCGCCTCCATCACGGGCGGCACCGGCGTGCTCCGCGACGCCGGCCTGGTGGTCGACGTGGGCGCCCACCAGGTGCGGCTGGAAGGCGAGGAGGTCATGCTGACGGCACGGGAGTTCGACCTGCTGGCCCACCTCATGCGCAACCCCCGCCAGGCGTTCAGCCGGTCCGCGCTGCTCAACCAGGTGTGGGGGTGGTCGTTCGGCGACTCCTCCACCGTGACCGTGCACGTGCGGCGGCTGCGCGAGAAGATCGAACCCGACCCCACCAGGCCGCGCAGGATCGTGACGGTGTGGGGGGTCGGATACCGGTACGAACCCTTGATAGACGGGTCCTGATGACTGCGGTGCCCGCGCTGACCCAGCCGGCGGTGGCCGTCGGCGAACTGGCCATGGTCGTCGCCGTCACCGCCGGGCTCGGGCTGCTGATCGCGTTCGCCGGCGTCGCGGTGATGTGGCGGCTGCGCACCCGGTCGATCGGCGTGATGCTGGCCGTGGTCGTGGTCGTCGCCGTGGCGGCCACGCTGGCGGGCGTTGTGGCGATCATCATGAAGATGATCATCGCGGGGGCGGTGAAGGACTTCGTGCTGAGCGTGGTGACCGTGGGCGGGCTCGTGGGGCTCGGGGTCGCGTTCGTGCTGGCCAAGCGGGTGGTCGGAGAGAGCAGGCGGCTGGTGGCCGCCGTACGCGAGCCGCCGTTCGTGGCGCCCAAGGGGCTGCCCGCCGAGCTCCAGACGATCGCCAACACCCTGGAGGAGGCGTACGCGCGCGAACGGGCGCTCGAAGGGGCGCGGCGGGAACTGGTGGCGTGGGTGAGCCACGACCTGCGTACGCCGCTGGCCGGGATGCGGGCCATGGCCGAGGCGCTGGAGGACGGCGTGGTCTCCGACCCCGAGACGGTCGCCCGCTACCACGGGCAGATCAAGCAGGAGGTCGAGCGGCTCTCCGCGATGGTGGACGACCTGTTCGAGCTGTCACGCATCCACGCGGGCGCCCTGCGGCTGTCACGGGCCAGGATCGGGCTCGCCGACCTGGTCGCCGACACCCTGGCCGGGGCCGAGCCGCTGGCCCGCGCCAAGGGCGTGGTGCTCACGGCCGAGGCGGCGGACGTCGTGCCCGTGGAGGCCGACGCCGGGGCGCTGGGGCGGGCCCTCGGCAACCTGGTGGTCAACGCCATCCGGCACACGCCGTCGGACCGGACCGTGGTGCTGAGGGCGCGCGTGGACGACACGGGCATGGCCTGCCTGTCGGTGACCGACTGTTGCGGAGGCATCCCCGAGGAGGACCTGCCCCGGTTGTTCGAGGTGGCGTTCAGGGGTGAGGCCGCGCGCACTCCCACGGCCGACGGAGGGGCGGGGCTCGGGCTGGCGATCGCGCAGGGGATCGTGGAGGCGCACGACGGAAGGATCGAGGTGGTCAACGACGGGCCGGGGTGCCGGTTCGAGATCCGGCTGCCCCTCGTCGCCGGGTGACCTCGCCTGGTCGTCCGTGAGGTCCGAGGGCCGGTCCGGTCGCCCCTCGTCGCCGGGTGACCTCCCGGGACGCTCGGGCGTTTCCCGGCCGGACGGTCAGGCCGCGTCGGGACACTCAGGCGCTCTCCGGGAGGTCGACGTCGGAGCGCGGGAGCCCGAACGACTCCGACATTGCCCGAAATGTCGGGCAAGGCCAGCGCCACATGCAGCTCCTGCACCGCAGGATCGGATGCGCCGTGTCACTCGTGATGCCCCCCGCGTCTCTCGGCTGGTGGAGGTCCAGCAGCCGGAGCCCGAGCTCCGAGAACCTGAGCAGGTCGGCGCGCGCGTCGGCGAGGAAGTCGAGGTCCTCGACGGCGAGCCGGGTGCGGATGGGGACATAGCCTTCGTGGTTCACCAGGCCGCGGAGGCGCCCTGCTTCGTCATCCCATGAGGTGGCCTTCTCTGTGCGGATGAGGATGGTCTCCAGCCGTTCGCGGAGCCCCTGACGCTGAGGATCTTCAGGTTTGTCTGCGTTCATCGATCCAGGGGCCCGACGGACGTGCCCCAGCCCCTCCTTCGCCATGACGCGGTTGCCAGTTCCGATGTCACGCTGTCAAGCTTCGCGTACTCTCCGTTTCCATGGAGCCCAAACGGAGGACAAAAACCGGTGGTTGCCCTATCGGCGTGACAACGTGACCGGAAGCCTCCGCGCCGCTAGCCTGCCCATGTGGAGCTCAAGGTCTCGACTCGATCACAGGCCGGGTGCGCGCTCGTCGCCATCACCGGAGAAATCGACCTGTACACGGCGCCCCACCTGCAATCCGAGTTCACTCGGCTGCTGCAGGAGGGGCCAAGCCGGGTGGTCATCGACATGTCCGCCGTGGATTTCTGCGACTCCACGGGGATGAACGTGCTGCTCTCGGCGCTCAAGCGCATGAAAGAGCAGGGCGGGGCGCTCGACGTGGCCGCGCCGCGTCCCGCCGTACGCAAGATCCTGCAGGTCACGGGCCTCGACTCGGTGTTCACCGTGTACGACGAGGTGCCGCAGGAGTTCCTCATAGCAGAGGGATCATGACGGATGCCGCGGGTGCGGAGGTGACGTCCCATGGGCGGTGACACGGCGGCCGTCATCCCGGCCGTCAACGAGGCGGACCGCATCGCGGCCACCGTCAGGGCGGCCATGGCGCTGCCCGGCGTCGACCTCGTCGTGGTCGTCGACGACGGCTCGTCCGACCAGACCGGCAGGGTGGCCCGCGCGGCCGGCGCCCGGGTGGTGCGTCA
The DNA here is from genome assembly GCF_004352805.1 of Nonomuraea mesophila. Taxonomy (NCBI): domain Bacteria; kingdom Bacillati; phylum Actinomycetota; class Actinomycetes; order Streptosporangiales; family Streptosporangiaceae; genus Nonomuraea; species Nonomuraea mesophila. The sequence goes on along the minus strand of NZ_SMLD01000029.1, from coordinate 3,482 downwards.
CAGCCGCAACAGGGGCAAGGCCGCCGCCATGGAGACGGGCGCGGAGTCCGTACGCCTCCTCGACGAGGACGCCGCCCGCCATCTCCTCTTCCTCGACGCCGACCTGGGCGACACGGCCCAGGCCGCCGCGCCGCTCATCGAGCCCGTACGCGCCGGCGAGGCCGACATGACGATCGCCGTGTTCGCCACCCGGGTGCGGCTCGGCGGCCACGGCTTAGTCGTCCGCCTGTCCAGGGAGGGCATCCGCCGCGCGACCGGCTTCGAGCCCGCCCAGCCGCTCAACGGCCAGCGCTGCCTCACCAGAGCCGCGTTCGAGGCGGCCAGGCCGCTGGCGCACGGTTTCGGCGTGGAGACGGCGCTGACGATCGACCTGCTGCGCAAGGGGTTCCGGGTCACCGAGGTCGAGGTCGACATGGCACACCGCGCCACGGGCACCGACTGGCGGGCACAACTGCACCGGGCGGTCCAGCTGCGCGACGTGGTGCGCGCATTGGCCACGCGGGAGCCGCTTGTCGTGCAAAATCTGGACAAACTTCGCCCCAAGCGCTGACCAACGTCCGTACGAGGGTCGATACGTGGGCCCGGGTGCGAGAACCTCCCGGAGTCGTCCACAAGGAACGGCCCTCGGAAGCGGTTGTCCACAGGCTGCCGGCGCCCGTCCGGAGCCACCTCGCGAGTGTGCTGGAATCGTCCGGTGACTTCGCAATCGCGGCACGACAAGGCACGAGGCCGGCTCGGGTGGGCGGCCGCGGCGGCGATCGGCGCCTCGATCCTGCTGACGCTCACCATCGGTGCGCTAGGCCCCTCGCCGATGGTCCCCGCACTGACCGGCCCCGCCTGGCAGCCGCCCTACTCCCTCGGCGTCCGGCCGGACCCGCATCTGACGATCGTCCTGGCCGCCGCCGCCCTCGTCCTCGGCGGCCTCGGTCTCCTGCTCGCCCTGCCCCTGGCCCACCGGCTCGCGGCCGCCCGTCCTGACCTCGTGCGACCGGTGGTCCTGATGGGCTGCCTGACGGCGGGGCTGCTGGCGTTCCTGCCCCCGTCCGGTTCCGGCGACCACCTCAACTACGCCGCCTACGGGCGCATGGTCACGCTGGGCCTCGACCCCTACGCGCACGGCGCGGTGGATCTGCCCGGCGACCCCATCGCCGGTGCCGTCGAGGAGCCGTGGCGGGAGGAGCCGAGCGTCTACGGCCCGGTGGCGACGGCCTTGCAGGCGGTGGCGAGCTGGGTGGGCGGTGACTCGCTCCGGCTGACGATATTCGTGCTGGCCCTGTTCAACGCCGCGGCGTTCATCGTCACGGGCCTGCTCATCGACCGGTTCACCCGGGACGACCCGGCCAGGCGCCTGCGGGCCGCGCTGTTGTGGACGGCCAACCCGCTGCTGCTCTACCAGCTGGTGGCGGGCATGCACGTCGACACCCTCGCCATCGCCTGCATGGTCGCGGCCCTGCTGGCGAGGGGGCGTCCCGCGGGGTCGGGCATCTTGCTCGGCCTCGGCGTGGCGATCAAGGTCAACGCCGGTCTCGTCGCTCTCGGGCCGGCCTGGGAGTTGCGACGGCGACCTGCTCGTCTGGCGGTCATGGCCGGGTGCGCCCTCGCCGTGGTCGTCGCCGGTTACGCGATCGTCGGCACGGCGGCGATCGAACCGGTGACCCGCACCAGCAAGGCGATCTCGCACGCCTCGTTCTGGAAGCTCGTGCAGGGCTGGCTGCAGTCCGTCGTGGGCACCGGCAGCGCCTACCGGGGAGAGATCCAGGTCGGATCCCTCCTGGTGCTCGCGCTCATCGCCTGGTCCCTGTTCCGCCTCACCTCAGGCGCGTCATCCCTTCCCTCCACGGCATCCGGGTCGGGTTCTGTGACGGTCCCGGGGGCGGGGCCGGGGGCCGGTGCGGACGGCGGCCGGGCCGGGGCGCCGCCTGCCGGTCCGGCCGGGGCGCGGTCCACCGGTGTGGTGTCCAGGCCCGGCCTGGGCTCCCGCGTCGGCCGCCCGCGCGGCGGCGGGCCGGACGGGGCAGGCCTTGAGGCTCCCGTCGTGGCGACGGTGCTGGTGGTGGCTTACGTGTTCGCGACCCCCTACGTGCTGCCGTGGTACGACGGGCTGGCGCTCGGGCTGCTGGCGCTCGTGGGGGCGTCGGCACTGGACAGGTTCGCGGTCGCCCACCTGCTGGTCCTGTCGCTGGCCTACCTGCCCGCCCGGGTGGAGGCCCAGCCACAGGACCTCGAGTGGCTCAGGACGGTGCTCAGGCCTCAGCTCGCGTGGGCGCTGCTGGCCCTGACCGTGGCGCTGCTGGTGTGGGCGTGGCGAGCTGCAGGGCGCGCACACACGCCGCCAGCGTCAGCGGCACGGCGACCGTCAACGCCATAGAGGGGATGGCGATGCCCGAGTCGTTCATGAGGAAGGCGACGAACGCGCACGTGAGCGTGCCGAACAGGCCCGCCCTGAGCACCGGGGCGAGGGCGTACACCTGGCCGAGCGCGGAGGCGCCCCAGCGCGACGGCCGGGCGAGCACCAGGAAGAGGAAGGCCAGCGCGACCACGGACAGAAGGGTCAGCGACCAGTTGCCGACCGTGACGCCGACCATGGCACTGAACTTACGCCAGACGACCGTCCACGCCTGGCCGTCGATGATCTGCTGGACGAAACCGCCCAGGTGCGTACGTTGGGCCTCGGGCCGCAGCCAGTCGAACACGGCCAGCGTCCCCACGAGCACCGCCCCCGCCAGGCCCACGAACACCAGTCTCAGCAGCGAAACGCGCCTGCCCGACAACAGGATGAGGAAGACGGCCAGACCCACCACGAAGGCCGGCACGCCACCGAAGTCGGCGCCCCACGACGGCCATCCGTCCGCGAAGACCGCCAGCCCTCCGTAGACCGCGCACAGCACGACGACCACGACCCTGGACACCCCCTTGCCGAGCAGCCACTGGGCCACCCCGGCCAGGCCGAGCACGGTTCCGGTGGCGTAGACGGCGAAGGCGATGTTGCTGAAGCCGTAGAACCGTCCGCCGGTGACGGGCTCATAACCGGTCACGGCGTTCACCTGGAGCGTGGAGCCGGTCATGACGTCGAGGAGGAGCGCGAGCGAGGTGACGGCGGAGACCACGGTGAGCGGTCCGAGCACGTGCGAACGCCACGGCCCCGCGAAGGCCGCGGCGGTGATCAGGGCGGCGATGGCGACGATCGTCACGATCACCGACACCATCGGCACGGGCAGCGTCCACCACGGCACGAGCTGAGCCAGGAAGGTCGACACGGGAATGGCCCCGCTCACGACCGCGACGGCCTGCACGGCGACAAGCAACTTCGACGCGCTCGCCAGGCCCGCGACGGGGACGTCCACCGCCGGCGGCACGTCCACGGGCTCGTCCGGGCTGATGGGAACGTCCCGCTGCGGCCCTGGTACGTCGGGGGTGGTGGTGTCGTGGGGCGGTGTGGACGCGGAGGTGTCGGGCGTGGTGGTGGTGGCTTGCGGGTGGGC
>NZ_SMLD01000299.1:0-5407 GCF_004352805.1 Nonomuraea mesophila | reverse complement strand
GGGCAGGGGCAGGTCCGCGGGCAGGGGGATCTCGGCGGGCAGGCCGCGCAGCCGCCGTTCCCAGTAGGCGCGGTCGTCGTCGGGCCGCCGGTCGGGCTGCCCGTCGGGCTGCTCATGGGAGCGCAGCCAGAGCGCGTAGTCGGCGTACTGCACCGGCAGCGGCTCCCACTCGGGGGCGTGGCCCGCCAGCCGGGCGGCGTAGGCGGCGTCGAGGTCGCGCAGCAGCGGCCCGTCGGACCACTCGTCCATCGCGATGTGGTGCAGCACCAGGGCCAGCACCGTGTCGCCGGTCTCCTGCTCCTCGATCAGGGTGGCCCGCAGCGGCGCTTCGACGGCCAGGTCGAAGGGCCGGGCGAGGGCTCCGGCGAGCGCGGGCCCGGCGGAGGGGCAGCGCACGACGGTCAGGTCGGCGCCGGGTCCGGCGAGCACCCGCTGGGAGGGCCCCTCGTCGATGACCGTGCGCAAAATCTCGTGCCGCGCCGCCACGTCGCCGAGCGCCTCCCTCAGGGCGCCGGCGTCGACGTGGCCACGCAGCCGGACGACCAGCGGGTAGGTGTAGGCGGTCGAGGCCGGGTGGAGCCGCTGGAGCAGCCAGAGGCGTTCCTGCGCGGGTGAGAGCGGCACGCGCTCGGGGCGCGGGCGGGGGACGAGCGGCGGCCGCGCGGGCCCGTCCGCCGCCGCGAGGCGACCGGCGAGCCCGGCGGGGGTACGCGCGTCGAACAGGTCGCGCAGCGTCAGGTCGGCGTCCGTGGCGGCGCGGACCAGGCCGAGCAGCCGGATGGCCAGCAGCGAGTGCCCGCCCCTGTCGAAGAAGTCGTCCTCGGGCCCCACCTCCCCGCCGTCGCCGAGCGCCTGGCCGAACAGCGCGCACAGCAGCCGTTCGCGCTCGTTCGCGGGCGGCCGGGAGTGGGAGGCGAGCGCGCGGGGCGGGGGCAGCGCGGCGGTGTCCAGCTTGCCGTTGACGGTGAGCGGCAGCGCGTCCACGACCGCGTACGCCGACGGCACCAGGTGACCGGGCAGCACGGCCTTCAGCCCTCGGTGCACCTCGGCGGCCAGCGCGTCGGCGTCCCCGGGCCGGTCGGGCACGAGGTAGGCCACCAGCCGCCCGCCGCCCGCCTGGTCGGGCACGGCCAGCACGGCACTGCGCCGCACGCCGGTCTGCGCGGTGACGGCGGCCTCGACCTCGCCGGGCTCCACCCGGTGACCGCGGATCTTGACCTGGTCGTCGGTACGCCCCAGGAAGTCGAGGTTGCCGTCGCCGCGGACCCGGACCAGGTCGCCGGTCCGGTACATCCGCCCGCCGGGCACGTACGGGTCGGCGACGAACCTCCCGGCGCTCAGCCCAGGACGGCCGAGGTAACCGCGGGCCAGCCCCGCGCCGGCGATGTAGAGTTCCCCGACGGGAGCCGGGCGGAGGAAGGCGTCGAGCACGTAGCAGCGGGTGTTCCTGATCGGCCGCCCGACCGTGGTGGTGGCGCTGTCGCCGGTGCCCGCGCCGAGCGTGTTGATCGTGTACTCGGTCGGCCCGTACAGGTTGTAGCCGTGCACGCCCTCGGCCTCGCGCAGGTCCGACCAGAGCGACTGCGGCACCGCCTCGCCGCCGAGCAGCACCAGGGGCGGGCGGTGCGGCCCGTCGAGCAGGCCCTCGTCGAGCAGGTGCCGGGCGTACGTGGGCGTCACGTTCACCACGTCCACGCGGTGGCGGTGGCAGTAGGCCACCAGCGCCGTGGCGTCCCTGCGCAGCTCCTCGTCGCAGATGTGCACGTGGTGGCCCTCGACCAGCCACAGCAGCTCCTCCCACGACATGTCGAAGGAGAAGGAGACGGTGTGCGCGATGGTGAGGATCCGGCCGCCGGCCGCCTCCACTGTCGGCGTGAAGATCGCCTCGCGGTGGTTGAGCTGCATGTTCGTCAGCCCGCGGTACGGCGTGACCACCCCCTTGGGCCGCCCGGTGGAGCCGGAGGTGTAGATGACGTACGCGGGATGCTCCAGCCGCCCCGCCCGGCGGGGGACCCTGACCGGCCCGGCGTCGCCCGGCACGTCGTCCAGCAGCAGCCTGGCCACGGGGTGGGAGGCGAGCCGCGGCTCCACCGCCCGCGTGGTGACCAGCAGGACGGGCCCGGCGTCGGCCAGCATCGCCAGCAGCCGCTCGTCGGGATGGTCGAGTTCGAGCGGCAGGTACGCCGCGCCGGTGCGGAGCACGGCGAACAACGCGGCCACCATGTCGATGGAGCGGGGCACCGCCAGCGCGACGATCCGCTCCGGCGCGGCTCCCCCGGCCAGCAGCGACCGCGCGATCTGGTTCACTCGCGCGTCCAGCTCGGCGTAGGTCACCGTGCGGTCCTGGAAGGTGAGCGCGGACCTGCCGGGGGTCCGGCCGGCCTGGGCCGCGAGCAGGTCGGCGATCGTGTCGTCGCCGGCGGGCCCGGTGATTCCGTCCATCGCCGGGCTCTCCCCCGGCAGGAGCAGCGGCACGTCGGCCACGCTCGCCTCCGGATCGGCGGCGAGGCGGAGCAGCACGTGCTCCAACCGGGCCAGCAGGGCCCGCGCCCGCTCCGGCGCGACCACGTCACCCCGGTACTCCAGCCGCAGGGTGAGCCGCGCGCCGGGGGTGACCACCCACGTGAGCGGGTAGTGCGTGGCGTCCACGCTGGACACGCCGACGATGCCGTACGCCTCCTCCAGGTCGGTGAAGGTGTCGTCGTCGAGGAAGTTCTGCAGCACGTACAGGCTGTCGAACAGGGTGTCGTGGCCCGCGGCGCGCTGGATGTCCCCGAGGCCCAGGAACTCGTACGGCATCAGCCCGGCGCGCTCGGCCTGGACCCGCCTCATGACGTCCAGCGTGCTCTCGCCGGGGGCGAACCGGACCACGGCGGGCACGGTGTTGAGGAACACGCCGATCGCCGACTCGATGCCGTCCAGCTCGGTCGGCCGCCCGGCGACCGTCGTGCCGAACACGGCGTCGCCGCGGCCCGACGCGTGCGCCAGCACCATGCCGAGCGCGGTGGTGAGCATCGCGTTGAGCGTCACGCCGCGGCGGCGGGCCTGCCCGGTGACCTGCCGGGTCTGTTCCTCCGTCAGCCGCGCCGACAGGCTGGTCGCCGGCACGGGCGCGGTGCCCGCCGCCGCGGGGTACAGCACGGTGGGCTCCACCCCGTCAAGCGCCCGCGCCCACGCGCGGCCCGCCGCTCCGGCGTCCTGGCGGGCCAGCCACGCCAGGTGGTCGGTGAACGTCGCGCCGCCCGTGGGGAGGGCGCCGCGTTCGCCGCGCGAATCGTACAGGGCGAACAGCTCGCGCAGCACCAGCTCGCGTGACCAGCCGTCCCACAGCAACAGGTGGTAGGTGAGGAGCAGGCGGTCGCGCCCGCCGGGCAGGTGCACGACGGTCAGGCGGCACAGCGGCGGGCGGGCCGGGTCGAAGGGCCGCCGCCGGTCCTCCTCCATCACCCCGGGCAGCCTGGAGTCGTCCCCTGACAGGTCGATCACGCCGACGGTGGCGTCGAGGCCCGTGCCGGCCACCGCCACCGGCCGGTGCCCGTCGCCGGCGGCGAAGCCGAGGCGCAGCGCGGGGTGGCGGTCGAGGAGGGCCGCGTACGCCAGGCGCAGCGCCGGCAGGTCGAGGGGGGCGGCGAAGTCGAAGGCGTTCTGCGCCACGTACACGTCGGCGTCGCCGGCGTAGCGCGCCTGGAAGAACAGCCCCTCCTGCAGCGGCGACAGCGCCCACGTCCCGGGCGCGGAGCTCGGCTCGCGCGGCGCCGCACCCCCGCCGCCGGCGATCAGGCGCGCGGCGTCGTCGCGCAGCGCCGCACCCCAGGCGTCGGCGATCAGGCGCGCGTCGTCGGCGCCCAGCCCGCCCTCGGCGTACGTGAACACCGCGTGCAGCTCGGGGCCGTCCGGGGTGTCGTGGCAGGCGACGTTGATCTCCAGCAGGTACGGCGTCCCCAGGTCCGGGTCGGGCGCCACGCGCAGCGCCGCCGTCTCCGGCGCGGTGTCCCAGTCGTGCCTCCCTCCGGCGGGGAACCTGCCGAGGTAGTTGAACAGCAGCTGGGGCGTGCCGAGCCGGGCGAGCGCGGCGGAGGTCCGCGGGTTGCAGTACCGCAGCAGCCCGAACCCGAGCCCGCCGCCGGGGACCGCCCGCAGGGCCTCGCGCACCTCGCCGGGCGTGGCCCGGCCGCCCGGCAGGCGTACGGGGGCGATGGCGGTGAACCAGCCGACCGTCCTGGACAGTCCCGCGTCGCCCGCGCGGCCGTGCCGTTCCAGGTCGAGCAGGAGCGGCGCGTCCGCGTCCCGGCCGGAGGCGGAGCGCCAGCGGGCGACCGCGGTGTGCAGCGCCGCGACGAGCGTCTCGGTGACGTCTCCTCCCTGCCCGGCCGGGACGGTGGTGAGCAGGGGCTTCGTCACGTCGGAGTGCAGGCGCAGCACGTGGTCGCGGGTGGCCCCCACGGTCAGCCCGGTGGCGGGGGTCGCGGGGTCCAGTTCGCCGCCCGGCCGCAGCGTGTCCGCCCAGTGCTCGAACTCGGCCAGCCTGGCCGCCTGGGAGGCGTTCTCGTTCAGCGCCCGCGCGTGGGCGCGCAGGGAGGTGCCGGCCGGGTCGAGCACGGGCCGCTCCCCCGCGGCGACGGCGTCCCACGCCTGCCGCAGGTCGTCGGCGAGGATGCGCCAGGACACCCCGTCGACCGCCAGGTGGTGGACGACGATCAGCAGCCTGCCCTGCCGGTCCGGCCCCCGGTCGAACCAGACCGCCTCGACGATCCGGCCGGCGTCGGGGTCCAGCCGCCCGGCGGCGGCGTCGGACTCGGCGGCGACGAGCGCGTGCAGGCCGTCCTCGTCGTGCCCGCTCGCGTCGACCGCCAGCACGCCGGGCTCCGGCGGCTCACCCGCCGGACGCGCCTCCAGCGACCACAACAGCGGCGAGGGCCTGCTGAGCCTCAGCCGGAGCGCGTCGTGCCGGTCGGTCAGCGCGCGGATCAGCCCGGCGACCTGCTCGTGCGTCATGCCGGGCGGGGTACGGAACAGCTCGGCCTGGTTGAGCCGGGAGATGCCGCCGCCCAACTCGGCCAGCCGGTGCACGATCGGCGTCAGCATGACCTCACCGACGCCGTCGGACCCGGCGGGCTCGGGTACGGCGGGCTGGGGTACGGCGGGCTGGGGTACGGCGGGCTCGGGGTTCTCCGGCGCGGCGGCCAGGGCCAGGGCGGCCGGGGTCCTGTGCACGAACACGTCCTGCGGTGACAGGGGCAGCGCGCGGCGCCTGGCGAGGTTCACCAGCTGGATGGCGACGATGCTGTCACCGCCGAGGTGGAAGAAGTCGTCGTCGGGCGCGGCCTCGGCCACCTGCAGCACCTCCGCGAACAACGCGCACAGCACCGCCACCGGCTCCGCGCCGCCCGCCATCGTCCCGGCGGGC
>NZ_SMLD01000298.1:0-5563 GCF_004352805.1 Nonomuraea mesophila | reverse complement strand
GTCCTTTTCGTGCCCCCGTCCTCCGCACCCGCCCTCCTCCGTGCCAGCCCACACGTGCCAGCCCACACGTGCCAGCCCACACGTGCCAGCCCTTCGGACGGCACACCCTCGGACGGTGCGGCGACGGACGGCAAAACCTCCCGGCGGCTCAGCCGTCGAGCATGGGGAGCCGTCCAGGCACCCTGGCACCGTGGGCCCAAAGGTGCCGGGGTGCTGGACGGCTGCGTCGGGTGGCGTCGACGCCCCCCTTCGCGGGTCTAGGCCGCCGCGCGTTCCTCCAGCTTCAGTGGCCGGCCTTCGTCGCCGGAATCCTCCTCGCCGTTGGGAGGCTCGGTTTCGGCCCCCAGGATGCGCACGGTGTCGTCCTTCGGTTGAGTGAAGGCTCCGGCGGTGTGCTCCTCCGGCTGGGCGAAGGTGTCCGCGGCGTGCCCGGTCGGCTGGGCGAAGGTGTCGGTGTCGTCGCTCTTGGGCGGGGCGGCGGTGGCCGACGTGCCGGCCTGCGGGGTGGGTTCGGGACGGGACAGGGACCGGAGGGGGCGCGTGCCCATGGACCAGTCGCGGGTCTCCTCGTCCAGGCGCTCGCGCATCTCCTTGCTCATCGAGCCCAGCCCGCCGCCGCGCTCCGGCTTGGTGAAGACGCCGGTGCCCCAGCGCAGGTCGTGCCCGACGGCGCTGGCTTCGATCTCGGGCACGAAGCGCCGGTCGCCCTCGGCGCCGAACTCGCGGATGCGCAACTTGCCCGACACCACCACGGGCTGGCCGGCGCGGATCGAGGCCGCGACGTTGTCTCCCAGGGCGCGCCAGCAGCGCACCGTGAAGCAGACCTTCTCACCGTCTGTCCACTGGCCCGTCTTCCTGTCGAAGTAGCGGTGCGAGGTGAGCACCCTCAGCGAGGTGACCTTGGTGCCTTCGTCGAAGCTGTATTGCCTCGGCTCTGCTGCGACGTTTCCGGTCAGCGTGACGTAGATGTCATTCATCCCTGTGCCTCCCCATCCGGCGGGCCGGGTGCCCGCGATCTGGGGCCCAGCGTGCCGTGGGGAGGCGGGGTGGCGGCGTACGGAATGCGGTTCTGTGGACGGAGGGAGAGGCGGAGGGAGAGCCTGTGGACGGAGGTCAGACCGACAGGTCCCGCAGCGCGGTGAAGAAGGCATGATGGCGGCCCAGCTCCCGCTCGACCGGCTCCACCACCATCGTCGCGGACACGGCCGCCACCCTGCGCCTCATCTCCCGCTCCAGGCGCTCTCGCTCCCGGGAGGCGTTCAGCTCGACGAAGTTGCGCGAGGCGATGCCCGACAACGCACCCAGCCCGAGGACGGAGGCCATCATCAGCCCCACCCACGGGAGCGCCGCACCGTCGCCGAGCAGCTCCAGCTGCGGGGGGAGTTGTCCCGGCATGAGCAGCCCGGCCAGCAACCAGATGACCCCGGCCGCGAACGCCACCACCAGGGTGTACTGCCACGCCTTCAGCGCGCGCCACCAGCGGGGCACCCGGTCGAGCTGCGGCGCCACCTCGGTGAGGTCCTCGGTCAGCGCCTGCGGGAGCTGGCCGGAGCGCGACCTGGCCGCCTGGTGCACGGCGGAGCGCCACACCGGGTGCATCCCGACGGAGAGCCCGTCGGCGAGTGCCTGCACGGCGTTGGCGACCTCGGCCGACTGGGCGCTCACCGAACCGGTCGTGATGCCGCGGATCTCCGCGCCCACGTCTTCGAGCCGCAGGGCCTTCAGCGGATCGGGGCGCAGTTTCGCCAGCCACCGAGGGTAAGGCCATCCGACCCACTGGTTGGAGCGCTCGGCGTAGACGTTCTCCATGGCCTCGCCCACCGCGGGCACGCCCACGGCGTCGCAGAGCGCGTCGGTCAGCCCCATCCGGCGGGCCTCGTCGACCGACGACGGCGCGGAAAGCGCCTCGCCGAGCGGCATGGTCTCGCCGAGGCGCTGTTCCAGACGGTGCAGGTCGGCCTCGAGCTTCTGGATGGCGGCTCGCCGCCGCGACACGGCGGTCGCGATGACGCTCTTGAGGCTTTCGATGCCGCGCCCGGTGACCGCCGAGGTGGGTACGACGCTGGGGTGGTCGACGCCTTCGCGGCGCAGCAGGTCGTTGAGGTCGATGACCAGCTCGGCCAGCTCCTCGGTGGTGAGCCGGTCGGCCTGGTTGAGCGCGAACACCGTGACCGCGTCGTGCCCCGCCAGATCCGTGACGTAGCGCCGGTGTGTGGAGGCGTCGGCGTACTTCTGCGGGTCGAGCACCCACACCACGAGGTCGGCCAGCCCGATGAGCCGGTCGGCCTCGGTGTCGGTGAGCGCCCGGATGGAGTCGTGGTCGGGCAGGTCGAGCAGGATGAGCCCGTGCAGCTGGCTGTCGCCCTTGTCGAGCGCGCTGGCGCGGGAGAAGCGGTGCCGCCACTGGATCTGCAGCCAGTCGAGCAGCGGCCCGGCGCCCTCCAGCCCCCACACGCAGGCGTGGGTGCGGGCGGTGGTCGGACGGCGTACGCCGGTGGGTGACAGCTCGAGCCCGGAGATGGCGTTGAACAGCGACGACTTGCCGCTGCCCGTGCCACCCGCGAGGGCGACGACGGTGTGCTCGGACGACAGCTTGAGCCGGTCTCCGGCCCGCTGGAGCAGCACGCCGGCATCGTCGAGCAGCTTCTTGTCCAGCCGCCCCGGCCCCAGCTCCACCACCTTGGTGAGCGCGGTCAGCCGCGGAGCGAGACCCGGCCTGGTGGTCATGGTGGTCATCGAGCGACCTCGAGGTTGTACGTTGCCTGGTAGAGGCGGGTTGCGACGGACTCGTCGGGAATGCCCGCGGAGTCGAGCGCTTTCACGTAACGCATGGCTTCCTCGTCGAACAACATGCCGATCCTGGCGCGCAGGTCGCTGAGCGCCTTGGCGCCGATGCCCCGCAGGGACTCGGCGCCGAGCAGGGCGTTGACCAGCCGATGGGGAACGCCCTCGCCGTTGCTCCCGCTGAACATCGCGACCATGAAGATCAGGGCGAGCGAGTCGGGGTCGAACGAGACCAGCTTCGACACCGACCGCTTGGCCACACCCTCCGTGCGTACCAGCTCGCCCAGGTGATCCTGCCAGGAGGCGATCGCACGCCCGGAGTGGCGGATGAGGTTGTCAGAGGGGGTGTCGAGGCCGTCCGATATCTTCGCCCCCAGCTCGGAACGGTGCCGCCAGCGCGCCACCACCTCCTCGGAGGCACGGTTGGCGGCGGCGACGATCACCGACTCGAGGCCCGTGCGGATCGCCGCCTTGAACGCCAGCACCCGCTCGGGCGCCTGCCTGGCCACCTTCCCGCGCCTGCGTAGTTGCAGCGAGCGCATGAGATCGCCGGAGCCGGCGAAGTCCTGCCATCTGGCCAGCACCTCGCCGTGCAGCAGCGAACCGTTCTTGTAAGCCTTGTCGATCTCCATGAGCGCGCCGCGGAAGGCCGCTTCCACGTCGCCGCGCAGCTCCGTCCTGAACGCGACCTGCCCCTCCAGGTGCTTGGCCAGCGCGGGTACGCGGGTGCGGAAGCTGTTGAGCACGCCGTTGAGCGTCTCGCGTACGGCCTGCGCCCGGCGCTCCTCGTCCACCGAGAGCTCGGCCAGCCACAGCCGCAGCTCGGTGACCTCGCTGTCGGGCAGCCTGCCGTCCGTCACCTTCGCCTCGTTGATGACGAACCTGTCGATGTCGCCCATGCCGTATTCGGTGAGCATGCGGACGAAGTGCTTGAGCACCACGTCCGCCGACCGGGGCTGTACGCGCGACAACACGATCGCCAGCCGGGCACCGCGTTCCTTGGCCAGACGCAGCAGGCTCCAGGCCGGGGCGTCGGCGTAGCGGGCCGCCGTGGTCACGAAGATCCACAGGTCGGCGGCGTCGAGCATGCGGTGCGCGACGTCGTGGTGCTCCTCCACGACCGAGTCGATGTCGGGGGTGTCGAGCAGCGCGACGCCCTGCGGGAGCTTCTCGGTCGAGACGACGACCAGGCCGTCCAGCCCGGCATCCGGCGTGGGCGCGTCGAGACGCCGCAGCCCGCCCAGCAACTCGCCCTCCGTGAACCACTCACGGTCGTCGGGGTGGCAGGCCAGGACGGGGGTGCCGGTGGTCGGGCGGCGTACGCCGGTGCGCGAGACGTTCTTCTCGGCAAGCGTGTTGACCAGGGTGGACTTGCCCGCGCCGGTCGAGCCGGCGACCACGATGAGCGCGGGAGCGGTGCTCGTCCTCACCCTGGGCAGTACGTAGCCCTCAAGCTGGGCCAGCAGGTCGGCCTGTGCCTGCCTGGCCTCCTCCACGCCCGGCAGTTCGAGACCGAAGCGCAGGTCGGCGACGCTTTCGCGGAGGGTGCCGAGCGCACTCATCAACGTCTCGGCCGCCTCGGCCGGCAACTCCTCCTCGACCGCCTGCCCGGCTGTCTCCTCGCCTCCTGCCTGCTCGGACTTCCCTGCCACCTCGCCGCCGCCACTGACGTCGGAGCCGCGCGACACCTCGTCATCGCCGCCGCCGACGTCCGAACGGCGTGAGACCTCGTCGCCGCCGCTGACGTCCGAACGGCGTGACACCTCGTCATCGCCGCCGACGTCCGCGCCGCGCGACGTCTTGGCATTGCCGCCGGTGATGTCCGTAGGGCTCGGCGTCTCGTCGGCACCGGGGGCGCCGGAGTCGGCATCGCCACTAGGCCCCGCGTCACCGTTCGTCGCTGCGCCGGTGGTCGGGGACGGCTCGCCGGCCGCTTCGGGCTCGGCCCTCCCCTGCTTGGCGCTCGTTCTCGGCTCGTCGCCCTTCGCGGGTACGTCTGCCTCGCCCGGCTCCCGGCTCGCCGCAGGAGCACCCGGTTTCCCGGGCACGCCGGTCTTCTTCGGCTTGCCGTCCGCCGCGGACGCGCCGGGCTTCACGGAGGTGCGGGTCGTTGCCCTGGAGTTCTCGTCCCGGGGTTCGGTTCCGGTCTGGTGCTCCGGCTCGTCGTCCGAGGGCTCGCCGGAGTGCGGCTCGCCCGACGGTGGGCCGACAGTGGCCCGTTTGCCGGGCCGCCGGCTTTGGGGGGAACGCTTGCCCGGGGAACGCTTGCCCGACGGACGGCCGCCCGGGGACGGTGTAACGGTGACCTGCTCGTCACTGGGCTCGTCGTGGGCGGGCTGCTCCCCGGCGGCCTGCTCGTCCAAGGGCCGGTCGTCGCCGCCCCGTCCCTTCGCGGCCGCGGCTCCGGTCGGTCCATCGGACGCCGGGTCGCCAATGGCAGCGCGTGCGGAACGCGTGGTTCGTGCTTCTGGCCTGCTCCGGGCGGTGGGCCTGCGTGCGAAAAGGTCGGGGCGAGCGGGAGGCTCGTCCTGCGCCCCGGGCTCGGATCCGGTCTCAGATTTCGCGCCGGTCTCTGACTCGGAACCGGCTTCAGGCCCGGATCCGGCCTCAGCACCAGCTCCGACCTCCGCGACGGATTCCGCTCCAGCTCCGGCCTTCGGGCGGGCGGCTGCCGCTCCGGCTCCTGGCTTCGGGCGGGCGGCGGGTGCCGCTCCCCCACCGGCTTCGGGCTTCGAGCGGTCGGATGCCGCACCGGCACCGGCTTCGGGGTGGGGGTGGG
>NZ_SMLD01000297.1:0-5732 GCF_004352805.1 Nonomuraea mesophila | reverse complement strand
CTACGCCGACCGCATCTACGTCCTCGACCGCGGCCTCGTCACCGAACACGGCGACCACGACACCCTCATGGCACTCAACGGCCTCTACGCCGACCTCTACACCCTCCAGGCCTCCGCCTACCGCTGACCGGCAGCGGGGGCGGAGGATGAGACCTGCGGCCTGCTGGGCACGGGAAGGATGGAGATCGTGATTCGGGTGTTGCTGGCGGAGGACATGGAGCTCATTCGCGGGGCCATTGTGGCGCTGCTGGAGCTGGAGAGTGACCTGACGGTGGTCGCCGAGGTGGCGACGGGGGAGGCTGCGGTGGCGGCGGCCCTGGAACACAGGCCGGACGTGGCGGTGCTCGACGTGCACATGCCGGGTGAGCTGGACGGGCTCGCCGCGGCCGGTGTGCTGGCCGAGCGGCTGCCCGGGTGCCGGGTGCTGATCCTCACGTCGCTGGGGCGGCCCGAGACGTTGCGGCAGGCGCTGGCGTCCGAGGCCAGCGGGTTCATGCTCAAGGACGCGCCGCCCGCGCAGCTGGCGGAGGCGATCCGCAGGGTGGTCGCGGGCGAGCGCGTGCTCGACCCGGATCTGGCCGCACAGACGATCATGAGCAGGCCGAACCCTCTGAGCGAACGGGAGATCATGGTGCTGCGGATGGCGGCGGACGGCGTGGAACCCGCGCAGATCGCCTCGACGCTCTACCTGTCGAAGGGCACCGTACGCAACTACCTGGGGGCGATCGTCACCAAGCTAGGGGCCCGCAACCGGCTCGACGCCGTCCGCATCGCGACCGAAGCCGGTTGGTTGTAGGACCAGGAGCTCATACCCTCCGGGCACCCGGGAGGTGCGCAGGGAGCCGCCGTGGGCGCTCACCCGCTGGGTCAGATTGCGCAGGCCCTGTCCGGGCGGGGCGGCGTCGGTGCCGGTCTCGGCGTGGGTGTCGTTTTCGGTGCCAGCGTCAGTGTGAGTGTCGGTGCCGGTGCCGGTGTCGGTGTCGGTGTCGGTGCCGGTGCCGGTGACACCGTCGTTGGTGATCCGCAGGCGTGCGGTGGCGTCCTGCGTGGTGAGCTCGATGCGGCAGAGCCGGGCACGGCTGTGGCGCAGGACGTTGGTGACCGCCTCACGCAGCACCATGGCCAGCAGCGCGTCGATGTCGGCCGGCAGCTCGACCACGGGATCGGCGTGGACGTCGGCTCCCGCGGCGGACAGCACCTCACGGGCGGAGGCCAGCTCGGTCGCCAACGACAACGGCCGGCCGCTGTCGCGGGGGATGGCGGCAACGTCGGCGAGGGCACGTTCGGCGATGCGGGTGATGTCGGCGAGTTGCTCGGTGCTCCGCTCAGGCGTCCGGACGGCCAGCTCTGCCTTCACCACGATGGCCGACAGACTGTAGCCGAGCAGATCGTGCACATCGCGGGCGATGCGGCGGCGCTCCCTCTCCAGCGCGATCCCGGCCAGCGCCAGGCGGGCCTGGCGCACCTGGGCGACCATGTGGGTGTGCAGGGCCAGGCCGTGGAACATGACCGCGATGGCCAGCGCGTTGAACGTCCAGTAGAGGTTGTCCACCGGAGCGATGCCGCGTAGTGCCATCACGACGGAGGTCGCCGCCAGCACGGCGCCGACCACGGGGATGGCCGCCCAGCGGGTCCACAGGATGAGCAGCGAGCCGGCGGCGTAGCCGATGAGCTGCGGATAGGGGCGTTCGGGGAAGAACAGCGGGGCCAGGGCGAGGACGAGCTGCAGTGGAAGCGTCCATCGGGCGTGCGCGGGCCGTACCCCGGGCGGCCGGGGCCATGAGTGGCGCAGTTGCAGGCCCGTGACCCCGGCCAGGATCAGAAAAGCGGGGGCCAGGACGGGGGGTGGCGGAGCCGCCCGCCACAGGAACACCGCGGAGACGATCAGGAAGCCCAGGTGCACGGTCACCAGGATGGGCAGCGCGAGCCTGGGCGTGAGGTCGTCGAAGGGCGGCTGGGCCGGGGGCGGCGGAGCCCGCCGGGCGCGCGCGGCGGCCCGGCGCGCCAGGGTGACGATCTCGCCGGTACGCCCCTGCGCCGCCAGGGCGGTGATGGCCGACAGGCTGGAGCCCAGGACGCTCTCGAACTCGCGTGAGGCCCGCTCGCGCTCTTCGGCGACCGACGCCTCGGCCAGTTCGTGGCGGGCGGCGTGCAGTTCGGCGCGCAGGTCGTTCAGCCGGGTGACGCCGAACACCACCAGGCCCTGCGTCAGCGCGTTCACCATGGCGTTCACGCAGGTGTAGACGTCGGCCGTGTTGAGCAGGCCGGTCACGGCCACAACGGCTGCGGCCAGCACCCAGCGCGCCGGGCCGCGCGCGATCAGGAGCACGGAGGCGGTGAGCAGCCCGGGAGCACCCTGCCCGGCCCACACGAACAACAGGGCCTGCGCGACCAGGGTCCACGGACCGGCCAGGCGGCGCGGGCGGGGCAGGCTGTGCACGATCTGCAGGATCAGCATGACGATCGCGGGCACGCCGGGCAGCGGTGCGAGCGGATCGAACGCCACACCGGCCAGGACCACCAGGATGATCACCACAGCGGAGAATCATACCGATATGTACGGATCATGCATTCTGCCGTACGTACTGGTGTCCCTGACACTGGTCCGGTATCACCCCAGGTCGGCAGGGTTGTCCCCATGAAAGCGCACCTGATCCGCATCTGGGCCACGGCGCTGGCCGGCGCCCTGATCCTTCTCGCAGCAGGCCCGGCCACGGCATCCGCCACGCCGGTCACGCCGGAGACCGACCTGTCCGGACTGGCCGAGACGATCGACCGGATCGTCCCCGGGCAACTGGCCGAGCACCGCATTCCCGGTGCGGCCGTCGTCGTGGTCTCCGGTGGGCGTACGGTCCTCACCAAGGGCTACGGTGTCGCCGACGTGGCCACGCGCCGGCCGGTCGACCCTGGGCGCACCGGCTTCTTCACCGGATCGCTCGCCAAGCTGTTCACCGCCGCGGCCGCGCTGCAACTCGTGGACGACGGCAAGCTGGACCTGCGCGCGGATGTCAACAAGTATCTGACCACGTTCAAGATCGAGGACTCCTACCCGGGGCGGCCGGTCACCCTGGAACACCTCCTGACCTACACGGCGGGCTTCGACGACGACATCGTCGGGCTCGCCGAAGCCGACCCGGAAGACGTCGGCTCCCTGGCGGACAGCCTGGCCGAACGGCAACCGCGCCGGGTACGCCCGCCCGGCACGCGCGTCGCCTACGACAACTACGGTATGGCGCTGGCCGGCCACCTCGTGGAGGCCGCCTCGGGGCAACCGTACGCGCAGTACGTCGAGCAGCACGTACTCAAGCCGCTCGGCATGAACGCCACCAGCGTGGCCGTGCCGCACGCCGCGGACCTCGCCCTCGACCTCGCCGGCGCCTACCGCCCGAGCGAGGGCGGCTACGCTGCCGTCCAGGGCCAGTACGGCCCCTGGGCCCCCTCGGGAACCGGCCCCGTCTCCACCCCCGCCGACATGGGCCGCTTCATGCTCGCCCAGCTCAGCGACGATCCGCGCATGGGTGCGAACGTCGCTCGCCGCCTCCAGGAGCAGCACTACGCCCAGGACCCGCGCATCCCGGGCATGGGATACACCTTCGAGCAGCGCTCGCACAACGGCCACCGGATCGTCTACAAGGACGGCGAGGTGCCCGGCCACCACAACGTCATGGCGCTGCTTCCGAGGCAGGACATCGGGATCTACGTCGTCTACAACGGCGACGGCGTCGGCCAGGTCGCGGGCTGGGCCGGCCAGAGCCTCGTCCATCAGATCATGGACGAGTACGTGCCCGCGCAGCCGGACGGCACACGGGCCGTCTCCGGCGGGGACACGACGCGCTACGCCGGCAGCTACCGCTCCACGCGCACCAGCCGGACCAGCCTCATGAAGGTCAGCGCGCTGTTCGGCACGACGACCGTACAGGCCAACGCCGACGGCACTCTCACCACCACCGGCCTCTCGCTGGACCCGGAGAAGACGACCCAGCACTGGACGCCCATCGGGCCAGGTCTCTTCCAGGAGCGCGACGGCCGGGCGAAGATCGCCTTCGACGACGAGGGCACGCTGTCCAGCTCGATGAACCCGTCCGAGGCGCTGGAGAAGCTGCACTGGTCCGACGAGCCGATGTTGCACACGGTCCTGTTGGGTCTCAGCGGCCTCGTGTTCGTGCTCGCCTTCCTCGTCCTGCCGGTCAACGCCTTGGTCCGGGTGCTGCGGAGGCGTTCGCGTGCCGGTGCCCGGGCTCAACCGGCCGGTGCCCGTGCCGCCCGGCTGCTGGCCTGGATCACCGCCGCGCTGGTGACCGTCTTCGTCGGTGGCGTCGCCGTGACCATGTCCGACCCGAACGTCACCATCGAGCTGACCTCTCTCTACGCGCCCCGGCTGGCCGCGCTGCCGATCGTCGCCACGGCCGGGCTCGTGCTCTGCATCGTGGTCGCCGGCTGCGCGGTGGCGGCCTGGGTGAAGGGCTGGTGGGGCCGGCCAGGACGGCTGTGCTACACGGGGCTCGCCCTGGCCGGTGTGGTGTTCTTCAAGGTCGCCATGACGTACAACCTGCTCGCCCTGCCGTTCCCGACGAACTGACGACCGGTGCCCTCCTGGCCGCGTTCCGCACGAGCCGCTGCTCATGCAGCCGGACACCCGGTGCGTACGCGAGCGCGGACCCCGCTCTCAGCCGACGGTGACGTCGAGAAAGATGGGCTTCTTGCCGGCGAGCAGCGGGGTGCCGTCCTCGTCGGTCATCTTCCAGAAGATCTTGCAGCGGCCGGGAGAGTCGGCGGCGCGCACGCGTACGGTGATGTCGACCGTCTCGCCGGGCAGCACCGGCCCGATCCCGACCCGTTCCGGCGCCTTGCACGGGGTGTCGTTCATGCGGGTCAGGTAGCGATCCTGCCACGGGACGGTGCCCGCGTTGCGGATGCGCCACACCTTGTCGAAGGCGGCGCCCTGCTCCACCACGCTGCCGTCGGGGTAGGTCACGTCACCCTCGAAGACGGAGTCGTCGCGCGGGGAGACGGTCTGCGCGGGGGTGGGCCGGCTCGTCGCGGGTTCGTTCTCGTCCCTCTCTCCGAGCAGTGGCAGCACCCAGCCGATCAGGATGGCGGCGACCCCGACCACGCCGGTCGCCGCGGCGAGCACGGTCACCTTCCCCACCGGCGCCCTACGGCGAGCACCTTGCCGCGCTCCGAATGCCGTTCCCGCCCCGCCGGACGGTCCGGGACCGCCGGATAGTTCAGGGCTGCTGGACGGTTCCAGGCTGCCGGACGTAAGGGGGCCGCCGGACGGTCCGGGGCTGCTGGACGGTTCGCGACCGCTGGATGGTTGGGGGCCGCCGGATGGCTCAGGCCCATCGTGCGGCGCCGGGCCAGCGGATTCACCGGAGCCGCCGGGCCCGGGGGCTCCGCCCGGCTGCGAGGTCCCCCCCGGTTGCGGTGCCCCGCTGGGTTGGGGCGCCGTGCTGGGTTGGGATGTCGTGCCGGGTTGCGATGCCTCGTTGGGCTGGAATGTCGTGCCGGCTTGCGATGCCCCGCTGGGTTGCGAGGTCCCGCCGGGGTGGGATGTCGCGTCGGGTTGTGCCCCGCCGGGTTGGGGCGAGCCAGTCTGTGATGAGCCGTCGGCCGGGGGCGAGCCGGGCTGCGACGAGCCGGGCCGGGATGAGCCGGACCGGGATGAGCCGGGCCGGGATGAGCCGGACCGGGATGAGCCGGGCCGGGATGAGCCGGGGTGTGATGCGTCG
>NZ_SMLD01000296.1:0-6137 GCF_004352805.1 Nonomuraea mesophila | reverse complement strand
AGACTGGGGCTGGCAGGGCCCGGCCCGGACCTGGTCGTAGGGGATGACCGGTGTGCGGCCGGGGCGTACGACGACCGGGAGACTCGCATGCTCGCAGCTCACACGCTCCCCCTCGTCCCTTTCGTCAGGGAGCCCGCCGGGATGGGGCCGGTGGGGTGGGCGTTGCTGTGTGTGCTGCCGCTGGTGGTGGTCGCGCTGTGGACGGTGCGTGTCGTCAGGGCGGATGAGCGGCTGGTGGTGCACCGGCTGGGCCGGGTCGACGGTGTGCGGGGGCCTGGGCTGGTGGTGGTGTGGCCGGTCGTGGAACGCGCGGTGCGGGTGTCGTTGCGGCTGATGTCGCTGGATGTGTTCTGTGCCGAGGCGGTCACCCGTGACGGGGTGACGGTGCGGGTCAGGGGCGGCGCCGTGGCCGAGGTGAGCGATCCGGTCCGGTTCGCGATGACGATGGACGGGCCGCTGGTGGCGGCCACGGTGGCGGCCGAGCGGGAGGTGCGCCGCCGTATCGCCGACGCCGATCTGGCGGATCTGCCGGCGATGGTGAGCCGCGGCGGCTCGGAGGTGGCCGAGCGGGTCAGTGAGACGACGAGCAGGTGGGGGGTGCGTGTCACGCTCCTGGACATCGACGATGTGCAGGTCCCGTTGCGGGGCGAGCTGATCGCCTGGGCGGACCGGCTGCGGGAGACGCGTCCGGGTGGGTAGGGGATGGTCTGACCGAGCCTTCGAGGTGCCGCGATGAGCCTGCAGCAGTTGTACGCGGCGTTGCTCGCCGGCGGGGTCGTCCTGCTGGCCGGTATCGCCGCGGCGCGTACGGCGAGCAGGCTGGGACTACCCGGCCTGCTGCTGTTCCTTGCGCTGGGTGTGCTGCTGGGCGAGGACGTTCTCGGGATCGATTTCGACGATGCGGGGCTGGCGCAGACGCTCGGCACCTCGGCTTTGGCGATCATTCTCATCGAGGGTGGCCTGAGCACGCGGTGGAGTGATCTGCGGCGGCTGGTGCTGCCGTCGGCGTTGCTGGCCACGGTGGGTGTCGCGGTCAGTGTGCTGGTGACCGCGGCGGGCGCGCATCTGCTGCTGGGCATGGACTGGCAGCTGGCGTTGCTGCTGGGGGCGATCGTGTCGTCCACGGACGCGGCGGCGGTGTTCTCGGTGTTGCGGGTGTTGCCGCTGCCGCGCCGGGCGGCGGGGCTGGTGGAGGCGGAGTCGGGGTTCAACGACGCGCCGACCGTCATTTTGGTGCTGGTGTTCAGCACCGCGGCGGTGGATCTGCCGGGGCCGGTGGCTGTGGCGGGGCAGATCACGTACCAGTTGGTGGCGGGTGCGGTGATCGGGTTGCTGATCGGGTGGGCGGGGACGGCGGCGTTGCGTTATGTGGCGTTGCCGGCGACGGGCCTGTATCCGCTGGCCACGTTGGGGCTGGGTGTGATCGCGTTCGCGGCGGCGGGTGGTGCGGGCGCGTCGGGGTTCATGGCGGCTTATCTGGCGGGCATCGTGCTGGGTAACGCGGTTCTGCCGCACCGGGCGGCGACGCGTTCGTTCGCCGAGGGGGTCGGCTGGCTGGCGCAGATCGGGTTGTTCGTCATGCTGGGGTTGCTGGTGAATCCGAGTGAGCTGGGGTCGGCGTTGCTGCCGGCGACGGTCGTCGGGTTGGTGCTGCTGCTGGTGGCCCGGCCTGTGTCGGTGGTGGCGTGTCTGTTTCCGTTCCGTACGAGCTGGCGGGAGCAGGCGTTCATTTCCTGGGCGGGGTTGCGCGGCGCGGTGCCGATCGTGCTGGCGACGTTCCCGATCGTCGCGGCGGTGCCGGGCAGTCAGCAGTTGCTGAACATCGTGTTCGTGCTGGTGGTGTTGTTCGTCCTGGTTCAGGGGCCGGTGCTGCCGGCGGTGGCCAGGCTGCTGGGCATCACTCAGCCGGGCCAGGCTAGGGAGGTGAGCATCGAGGCCGCTCCGCTGGATGTGCTGGGCGCCGATCTGCTGACGCTGACGGTTCCGCCCGGTTCGCGGCTGCACGGCGTGGAGATCTTCGAACTGCGGCTGCCCGCCCCTTCGAACGTCGTGCTGATCATCCGTGACGGCGACACCATCGTCCCCGAGCCTGTGACGTTGTTGCGGGAGGGCGACGATGTGCTCATCGTCACCACGAGCGACGCGCGCCAGCAGGTGGAGTGCCGGTTGCGCGCGGTTGCGCGGCGTGGCCGGCTGGCCCACTGGTACGGCGAGCGCGGCGACATCGATACCGATCCTGGCCGAGCGGCCAGCATGGAAGGAGAATCTGCGCAGTGGACATCAGCCACACGACGGTCCCGGGCAGCGGCATCGTCCATCACTACGACACCAGGCAAGGAGATCACGTCGGCGTCATGGTCTTCGACGACGGGCGGCGTGCCGTGATGGTCTACGACGGGGACGACGCCGACAGCCCGTCGCACGTGGTGGAGCTGGACGCCGACGAGGCCGACTGGGTCGCCGAGTTGTTGCACAGCCGTTCGCTGGCCGATCGGCTGTCGGCGGTGGAGCGGCGCCTGGCGCAGCTGGCCGGCGAGCGCTCCTGAGCGGTGGTTGTCCTGGCCGGGCGCGCCGCGCCCGGCACGTGTGAATACACTTGTCGAACGTGACTGCCAAGCCGCATATCCCCGATGTCCTGGCCGCTCGTTATGCCTCGCCCGAGCTGGCCCGCCTGTGGTCCGCCGAATACAAGATCGTCGCTGAGCGGCGGTTGTGGCTGGCGGTGCTGCGCGCCCAGGCCGAGCTGGGCGTGGCGGTGCCCGAGGAGGCGATCGCCGACTACGACAAGGTGGTCGAGCAGGTCGATCTGGCCTCGATCGCGGCGCGTGAGCGGGTGTCGCGGCACGACGTCAAGGCGCGTATCGAGGAGTTCAACGCGCTGGCCGGGCACGAGCAGGTGCACAAGGGCATGACCTCGCGTGACCTGACGGAGAACGTGGAGCAGCTGCAGGTGCGCGACAGCCTGCTGCTGGTACGCGACCGGACGGTGGCGCTGCTGGCCCGGCTGGCGCGGCTGGCGGGCGAGCACCAGGCCACGGTGGTGGCCGGCCGTTCGCACAACGTGGCCGCCCAGGCCACCACCTTGGGCAAGCGGTTCGCGACGGCGGCCGATGAGCTGCTGGTGGCTCACCGGCGGCTGGAGGAGCTGATCGGCCGCTACCCGCTGCGCGGGATCAAGGGGCCGGTGGGCACCGCCCAGGACATGCTCGACCTGCTGGGCGGTGACCGCGGCAGGCTGGCCGAGCTGGAGGAGCGGGTGGCCGCCCATCTGGGGTTCGCGCACCGGTTCACCAGCGTGGGGCAGGTGTATCCGCGTTCGCTCGACTACGAGGTGGTCACCGCGCTGGTGCAGCTGGCGGCGTCGCCGTCGTCGCTGGCCAGGACGATCCGGCTGATGGCCGGGCACGAGCTGGTCACCGAGGGGTTCAAGGATGGGCAGGTCGGCTCGTCGGCCATGCCGCACAAGATGAACACCCGCTCCTGCGAGCGGGTCAACGGCCTGACGGTCGTGCTGCGCGGCTACGCCTCCATGGTGGGCGAGCTGGCGGGCGACCAGTGGAACGAGGGCGACGTGTCCTGCTCGGTGGTGCGCCGTGTGGCGCTGCCGGACGCGTTCTTCGCCTTCGACGGGCTGGTGGAGACGATGCTGACGGTGCTGGACGAGTTCGGTGCGTTCCCCGCGGTGATCGCGTCGGAGCTGGACCGCTACCTGCCGTTCCTGGCCACGACGAAGATGCTGATGGCGGCGGTACGCGCGGGAGTGGGGCGCGAGCAGGCCCACGAACTGATCAAGGAGCATGCCGTGGCGGCGGCGCTGGCGATGCGCTCGCACGGCGCCGGCAACGACCTGCTCGACCGGTTGGCCGCCGACGCACGTTTCCCCCTCGGCCGCTCGCAGCTGGAGGAGCTGCTGGCCGACCGGGTGTCGTTCACCGGGGCGGCCGGCGAGCAGGTGACGGCGGTTCTGCGGCAGGTGGACGCGGTCGTGGCGGAACATCCGGAGGCGGCCTCGTACCGTCCCGGCTCCATTCTGTGATCCGCGAGCTGCGCTCCGCGGCCGAGGTGCGCGCGGCCTGCGGGGACGACGACCTGGTGGTGTGGGCGGCGCAGGGGCTGCGCGGCGGCGCGCGGGCGTGGGCGCTGGGCGACGCGGTGGCGGCGGCCAGCCCGCAGGTGTCACGGCGCGACCGGCTCGCGGTGCGGGGCGGCCCGGCGCAGGCCACCGAGCTGGTACGCCACGCGCTGGCGGAACTGGGCCCGTCGTACCGGCCGCTGGGTGAGGTGGCGCTGCTGCGGGAGGTGTCGGGCAGGCTGGCGGGGCTGCGGGTGGCCGGGGAGTTCTCGTGGATGAGCCTGGACACCGCCGCTTTCGACGCCCCTGCCGTCGGTGGCGCGGTGAACGGTGCCCGCACGGGAAGCCCGGCCCGGACGGCGGGCGTGCCGGCGGGCGTGCCGGCGGGCGTGCCGGCGGGCGTGCTGGGCCCGGCCGGTGGGCCTGGCAGTGGCGGGGTCCGTCCGGGTGAGGACGGTGTGGTCGGCTGGCTGGACGACGGTGACAGCGCTCAGGTCGCGGCGCTGCTGGCGGCTGAGGCTCCCTCGTCGTACGCGGTGCCCGGCCTGCCGGGGGTGCGGCGCTGGGCGGGCGTACGGGCCGGCGGGCAGCTGGTGGCGGTGGCGGCCGATGCCTGGTCGGCGCCCACGGTGGGTCTGCTGGCCGGGGTGGCGACGCGGGCCCGGCTGCGCGGCAGGGGCCTGGCCGGGCGGCTGTGCCGGTGGCTGTCGCGGGAACTGGTGGCGGCCTACGGGCGGGCGGCGCTCATGGTCGACGATGACAACCCGGCGGCCATCCGCGTCTACGAGCGGCTCGGTTACCGCAGGCGCCGGGTCGCGGGCGTCCAGGTGACGGGCTGAGCGGCCTGCCCGGCTTCGGATCAGTGTCCCGCCGGCGGCCCGATCGCGTGTCCTGCCGCGCTGCCGGATCGTCCTTGCGTGATGTGGGGAGCACATCGGTGTCGCAGCAGTTCCGTCCGACGCACCCGGATCCTTTGCCTGTCGAGCCGGCCACGCTCTACCTGATGGTCGGGCTTCCTGGCGCGGGCAAGACCACCCGGGCCGAAGAGCTCGCCGCGGCGCACCGCGCGCTGCGGCTGACCCCGGACGAGTGGATGATCTCCCTGTTCGGCGGGTCGCAGCCCGACGGCAAACGCGACGTCCTGGAAGGGCGGCTCATCGCGCTGGCCCTGCGAGCGCTGCACGTGGGCACCAGCGTCGTGCTCGACTTCGGGTTGTGGAGCCGCGAGGAACGGTCGGCACTGCGCTGGCTGGCGACCTCGGCCGGGGCGCTCTGCCAGGTCATCTACCTGCCCGTCGACAGGGACGTCCAACGCGCCCGGATCGCGCACCGCCAGGCGACCGCACCGCACACGACGTTCGCGATGACCCAGGACGCCATCGACGCGTGGCGCACGCGTTTCCAGGCCCCGGATGCCGCCGAACTCGGCGGCGGCGACATCCCCGGGCCGCCGCCGGGGTGGCCGGGCTGGCCGGAGTGGGCCGCGGGCCGATGGCCTTCGCTCGCGCCCGGTGATGCCGGCGCCGGGTGACCTCGGCCGCTCATCCCGGAGAGCTCGCGGGCCGGGCGCCCCCCAGAAAATTCAGGTGAGGTTGCGGCGGCGCTGGTGCACAGTGGACGGCGTGATGTCCGATTTTGTACCTGGTATCGAGTTGTCGCGGTCCTTCTACCGCGATGTGGTGGCGCCGCTCATCCCCGGGGTGAGGCACAGCGCCGCGCTGATAGGGCCGGGGTCGGAGGTGCTGAGGTTCGACACCGCCCGCTCCACCGACCACGACTGGGGGCCGCGGGTGTTGGTGTTCGTGCCCGGCGAGGCGGTGGCCGAGGTACGGGCGGCCGTGGAGGCGGGCCTGCCGGACCGGTTCGGCGGGCTGCCGACGGTGTTCACCTACCACGGGCAGGAACGCTCGGGGGTGACGGTGACCGAGCTGGGGGAGTGGCTGACCGGGCGGCTGGCGTTCGACCCCAGGCAGGGGGTGTCGCTGCTGGACTGGCTGTCGGCGCCGTGGCAGAGCCTGGCCGAGGTCACCTGCGGGGAGGTCTTCCACGACGGGCTGGGCTGGCT
>NZ_SMLD01000295.1:0-6149 GCF_004352805.1 Nonomuraea mesophila | reverse complement strand
GTGTATAAGAGACAGCCCCAGAACCCCGGGCGACCGCGCCGGGCGCCTCCCCGTCCGGCCCTGACGAGGCTCCGCTCCACGGGCGGCCGCTGCGGGCGGCGCACGTGCTGAGCGCGCTGGCGAGCCGGCTGCCCGCCGACACCGTACTCGTCGAGGAGGCCCCGTCCTCCCGCCCCGACCTGCACCGGCTCGTGCCGGCGAGAAACCCGCTGGGCTTCGTCTCCGCCGCCATGGGCGGGCTCGGCTTCGGCGTGCCCGCCGCCGTGGGACTGCGCATGGCACTCCCCGACCGCCCGGTGGTCGCGGTCGTCGGCGACGGGGCCGCGTTGTACGGGCTGCACGCCCTGTGGAGCGCCACCCACTACCGGGTGGGCGCGCTCTTCGTCGTGCTCGCCAACGGCCGGTACGCGATCATGGACCGGCTGGCCGACCACCAGGGCGGCAAGGCGCCGTGGCCGCCGTTCACCGAGGTGGACGTGCGCGGCCTGGCGAGGTCGCTCGGCTGCCCGGCCAGGCGGGTGGACTCGTACGACGAGCTGACGGCGACGCTCGACGAGGTCGTGCCCGACCTACGCGCCCGCGAGGAACCCCTGCTGCTCGACGTGAACGTGACCGTGGACCTCGGCTTCCAGCCGTGACGCAAGCTCCGCGACCGGCCCCGGCGCCCACTCCTGCGACCGCACGACGCACACACCACCCACGCCCGCGCGACGCACACTCCCGGACCGCACGACGCACACACCACCCACGCCCGCGCGACGCACACTCCCGGACCGCACGACGCACACACCACCCACGCCCGCGCGACGCACACTCCCGGACCGTTCGACGCACACTCCCTCGACCGCGCCGCATGTACTCCCACGACCGTACGACACACACTCCCACGACCGCGCGGCACACACTCGCGCGTCCGTGTGACAGCAGGTGCCACCTGCGGTCCGTGCCGGCCGGTGTCAGGCGCCTGCCTGAACCCGCTCAGCGGCCTCCACCACATTGGAGAGGAGGAGGGCGCGCGTCATGGGGCCGACCCCGCCCGGGTTGGGGGTGAGGAAGCCGGCGACCTCCTCGACGTCGAGCGCCACGTCCCCGGCGATCTTCCCGTTGACGCGGGAGACGCCCACGTCGAGCACGGCCGCGCCAGGCTTGACCATGTCACGTGTGATGAGCTCGGGAACGCCCGCCGCCGCCACCACGACGTCGGCCCTGCGCACGTGGCCGGCCAGGTCCTGGGTGCCGGTGTGGCAGAGGGTCACGGTGGCGTTCTCGCTGCGGCGGGTCAGCAGCAGGCCGAGCGAGCGGCCCACGGTGATGCCGCGGCCGACCACGGCCACCTCGGCGCCCTTGAGCGGCACGCCGTATTCCTGCAGGAGCAGCACGATGCCGTGCGGGGTGCACGGGAGAGGCGCGTCGACCATGTGGACGAGGCGGCCGAGGTTGATCGGATGGAGGCCGTCGGCGTCCTTCGCCGGGTCCATCCGCTCCAGCAGGGCCATCGTGTCGAGGTGCTTGGGCAGGGGCAGCTGGACGATGTAGCCGGTGCACTCCGGGGAGGCGTTGAGCTCGTCGACGGCCGCCTCGACCTCGGCCTGCGTGGCGGTCTCGGGGAGATCTACGCGGATGGAGGCGATGCCCACCTCGGCGCAGTCGCGGTGCTTGCCTCCGACGTAGATCTGGCTGCCGGGGTCGTCGCCCACGAGCACGGTGCCGAGGCCGGGCGTGATGCCGCGTTCTTTCAGCGCGGCCACCCGGGTCGTGAGGTCGGCCTTGATCTTGGCGGCGGTGGCCTTGCCATCGAGTTTCACTGCGCTCATGCGGCAATCCTTCCATGCCTCGTGGCGACCGCCGTACAAGGTGTGCGGGGGTTCGCGGCGAGGGTAAGACAGTGATCACGTACGTGGCGGAGAAACACGTGTCAGGCCCCCTAGTTATCCACAGACCCCAGGCAGTCGGATCCGGTTATCCACAGGCAGCCGCTGACATCGTTGTCATTGATCTTCCAAACGCTTAGTGTTACGGGCGCCAGCAACAAGCTCAGGAGGTCCCCCTTGCCCACCCGCCTGTTGTCCGCAGAGTCGACCGATCTGTTCGTGGGCTCGCGTGACGAGCCGCATCAAGTGCTGCGCGTCACCGTCGCCGCAGGAGACCAGGAGACGTCGCTCGACCTGCGCGGCGAGGGCGTCCGCCTGGCCGGGCCGGTGAGCGCTCCGGCCACGGCCGGCGTGGTCGAGGTCCCCATGGCCGTGTCCGCGCCGCCCGGTGCCGCCGTGCCATGCGTGCTCACCCTGGGCGAGGAGTCCCTCGAGGTCACCGTCACGGCCGAGGAGCCGGGCTGGACCATGCACATGGTCTCCCACTTCCACTACGACCCGGTGTGGTGGAACACGCAGGCCGCCTACACCAGCCCGTGGGAGCTGCTGTCCGCCGACTCCACGACCAGGCCGCTCTATGAGCGGAACGCGTTCGCGCTGGTCGAGGCGCACATCGAGCTGGCGCTGCGCGACCCCGACTACCGCTTCGTGCTGGCCGAGGTCGACTATCTCAAGCCGTTCTTCGACCTCCACCCCGAGCGGCGGGCCGACCTGCGGGCCCTCATGGCGGAGGGCCGCGTCGAGCTGATCGGCGGCACCTACAACGAGCCCAACACCAACCTGACCGGCGCGGAGACCACGATCCGCAACCTGGTCTACGGCATCGGTTACCAGCGCGACATCCTGGGCGGCGATCCGCGCACCGCCTGGCAGCTCGACGTGTTCGGGCACGACCCCCAATTCCCCGGCCACCTCGCGGCGGCCGGGCTGACCGGCAGCGCGTGGGCACGTGGGCCGTTCCATCAGTGGGGTCCGATCAGCAAGAACTTCAAGCAGGCCAAGAACGACGCGGCGCTGATGCAGTTCCCCAGCGAGTTCGAGTGGATCTCGCCGTCGGGGCAGGGCGTGCTGACCCACTACATGCCCGCCCACTATTCCGCCGGCTGGTGGATGGACTCCTCGCCCTCGCTCGACGAGGCCTGCCAGGCGGTCTACGACCTCTACCGCTCGCTCAAGCCCGTCGCCGCGACGAAGAACATCCTGCTCCCTGTCGGCACCGACTACACGCCGCCCAACAAGTGGGTCACCGACATCCACCGCACGTGGGCCGCCCGCTACGTGTGGCCCAGGTTCGTCTGCGCCACGCCTCGCGACTTCCTCGACGCCGTACGCGCGGGCCTGCCGGCGTTCAGCCCTCAGACCCGCGACATGAACCCTATTTACACCGGCAAAGACGTCTCCTACATCGACACCAAGCAGGCCCAGCGGGCCGCCGAGGTGGCGGCGCTCGACGCCGAGCGCCTGTCGGCGTTCGCCGCACTGCTCGGGCTCGGCCGCTACCCGCACACCGCGCTCGACAAGGCCTGGCGGCAACTGGCCTACGGCGCACACCACGACGCGATCACCGGCTCCGAGTCCGACCAGGTCTACATCGACCTGCTGACCGGCTGGCGCGAGGCCCACGACCTGGCCGCGACGGCCCGCGACCGCGCGCTCGACGCCCTGACCGGCCAGATCACGCTTGACGGCCACAGCGTGGTGGTGACCAACACCCTGCCCTTCGCCCGCGACGGCCTGGTCCGCGTAAAGGTCCCCGCCGGCCACACCGTCGCCGACCTCTCCGTCGCCGGTCTCTCCGGGGCAAATCTCTCCGTCGCCGATGCTTCCGAGGCCGATGCTCCCGCCACCGATCTACCCGGGACCGACCTCGCCGAGACCGAGCTCCCCGCCGTGGCGGAGGGCGACACGCTGGCCTTCCTGGCCCGCGACGTACCCTCACTGGGCTGGCGCACCTATCGCGTGGTGCCGGGCTCCCCCGGCTCCTGGCAGAGTCAGGTCCTCGTAGCCCGCGACGCCGACCAGGAGACTCAGCCGGCGTCGGCCACCTCTCATCAGAGCCCCGCCACCCCTGACGCACCCGTCACCCCAGACGCTCCTGTCACCCCCCACCAAAACGCCACCCCAGACGCGCCCCTCACCTCCCAGCAGAACGCCGCCTCCCCAGAGGCGCCCGTCACCATCGAGAACGACCGGTGGCGTGTCACGGCGGATCCGGCGCGCGGCGGGGCGCTGACCTCTATCCTCGACCTCGCCTCGGGCCGGGAACTGCTCACCGGCCCCGGCAACGAGCTGCGCCTCTACCATGAATATCCGCAACACCCCGATATGGGCGAGGGCCCTTGGCACCTCATCCCCACCGGCCAGGCCGAAGGCTCCGCCGAGACGCGGGCGTTGTCGGCGACCGCTCAGACGAGCCCGATCGGCCACCGTCTGACGGTCACGGGCCAGGTCGGCGAGATCGCCTACGAGCAGACCGTCACCCTGCTGACCGGCTCCGACCGCATCGACTTCACCACCCGCGTGCTCGACCACACCGGGGCCGACCGCCTCCTCCGTGTGCGGTTCCCGGCCCGCGTCGAAGGGGCGCTGCCGGTGTCCGACGTGGCCGGTGCCGTGGTGGGGCGCGGGTTCGCGCTGCCCGACGTCGACACCGCCGAGCACCCGTGGACCCTCGACAACCCGGCCAACACCTGGTTCGGCCTGTCCACCACGGCGAAGGTCGACCTCGGCGAGGCGGGCGCGCGGGCCCTGGGCGTGGCCGAGGTCGTGGTGCCCGCCCTCGACGACGCGCCCAAGGCCCGCGACCTGGTGGTGGCTCTGGCCCGCGTGGGCGTCACCGCCACCACGTCCTCCGCGCCCGGCACCCGTTACGGCTGGCTCGACGTCGATTCCAACCTGCCCGACGTACGCATCGTCATCGGCGGCCCCGACGACAACCCGGTGGCCGCCGAACTGCTCTCCCGCGCCGACCCGGCCTACCTCGACGCGCTCAAGTCGGGCGCGTCCCGGGTGTGGGTGCCCGCCGAACACCCGCTGACGGAGGTTTGGCAACCGAGCGCCGACCTGCGCGACCTACGCGCCCTGCCCGCCCTGATCGTCACCGGCTCCCTTTCCGAGCTGGTGGCCGACCTCGCCGACGCCACGATCGAGGCGGTCTGCCCGCTGGGCACCGAACATCTCGACGACCGTACGGTCGCGCTGCTCACCTATGGCCTGCCCGGCTTCGCCGTCGACCCGTCGGGCGCCCTGCACCTGTCCCTGATGCGCTCGTGCACGGGCTGGCCGTCGGGCATCTGGCTCGACCCGCCCCACCGTGCGACACCCGACGGCTCGGGTTTCCAGCTCCAGCACTGGACACACGAGTTCTCCTACTCGCTGGTGGCCGGTGAGGGTGACTGGCGGGCCCTGCGGCTGCCCGCCGCGGCGCAGGAGCACATCACCCCGCTGCTCCCCCGTACGATCGACACCGCCCAGCAGGGCGACCTGCCGCAGGTGCACTCCCTCCTGACCCTCACGCCGGCCCGCGACGTGCTGCTGAGCACCCTCAAGGCCACCGGCAACCCGCACGCCCACGGCCGCGCCGACCAACCTGACGACGGTGTGACCATCCGCCTGGTCGAGTCGACCGGGCTGGGCTCCCAGGCCGCGCTCGCCTCCCCCGTGCTCCCTCTCGACCGGCTCACCCAGGCCGACCTGCTCGAACGTCCCGGCGAGCCGGCCACCGACCTCACCCTGACCGGCGCGCAGATCGCCACCTATCTCGCCCCCGCAGCCCTGCCCGCCACCGAAGCGCACGAGTTCGGCCAGGAGACCGAGTCCGCGCAGCCCGTCTACAGCCGCTACTGGCTGCACAACAAGGGCCCCGCGCCCCTGGGCTTCCTGCCGATCTCCGTCGCCATCGACCCCGGCCTCGTCACCTCGCCGCGAGAGCCCTTCCAGGTGGAGGTCGTCGTCTCCTCCCACCTGACCGACGAACCCCATGAGGGCGTGGCGGAGATCCGCGTGCCCGACGGCTGGGCCGCCACCCCGGCGCAGCGCCCCTTCCGCCTCGCTCCGGGCGGCCACCTTCGCTTCCCGGTGACGGTGACACCTCCACCCCAGCCGGGCTCCGGCCTCCACTTCGTCGCGGCCCGCACCACGGCGGGCGGCCAGGTCATCGAAGACGTCACCACGGTCGCCTTCGGTGACGCTCCCGAGCTGCCCGTGGCCGGCACCCCCGCCGAGCCGCGCCGAGCCAACCGCGGCACCACCTCGGCCACCGCCCGCCCCACCGGCCTG
>NZ_SMLD01000294.1:0-6198 GCF_004352805.1 Nonomuraea mesophila | reverse complement strand
GGCCAGCAGAGCGGACACCTCACGGGCCGCGCCGCCATCCGCGCCCCCGCCCGCGGGGTCGCGCCACTCACCCTCGCAGCCGAGCAGCCCCGCCACCCCGTCGCACGCCGCCGGATGCCCCACGAGCAGC
The DNA here is from genome assembly GCF_004352805.1 of Nonomuraea mesophila. Lineage (NCBI taxonomy): Bacteria > Bacillati > Actinomycetota > Actinomycetes > Streptosporangiales > Streptosporangiaceae > Nonomuraea > Nonomuraea mesophila. The sequence goes on along the minus strand of NZ_SMLD01000294.1, from coordinate 6,068 downwards.
TCCGCCACCGGCCCGGACGCCACGGGCGCGGCGACGGACGAGGCGGGCACGGGCCGGGCGGACCACGGCGGCACCCACGAGTCCACCGCGGGCAGCGAACCGGGGAACGTCCGGCCGGCCTCACGCACGAGCACCGGCACCAGGTCGGCCGCCCCCGAGCGCAGCGTGGTGATCAGCTTGGGCAGCCACGGCAGCAGCACGTTGTCGGGCAGCCGCCCGAACGCCTTGGAGATCACCTCCACCACGAACCCCGACAGCGCCGGAGCGGGCTCCATCGCGTGAATGAAGCCCATGATGTACTGCGGGAACGACGGGATGACCAGCGGGTTGGCGAGCAGGTCGTCGCAGCGTGCCCGCAGGTCGGCCATCGTGAGCAGCCCAAGCTGGGTGTGCGCCGCCCACAGCAGCGCCACCTTGGCCGGCGCCTCCGGATGCGACTGCCGCACGGCCAGCTCCAGCTGCGCCCGGTCGCAGCCGAGCGCCAGCGCGAGGCTCTCCATCGTGAACAGGAACCCCAGCATGGCCCCCACCTGCCGCACGCCGGTGTCGTCGTCCACGAAGGCCGTCGGCAGCAGCGTGCAGTAGTGCGCGTAGCCGGTGGTCACGAACGCCTCGCACCAGGCCGGCAGTTCGGGCTCGTTGGCGCGGTAGTACGCGAGCAGCCGCCGGATCCTGCGCAGCACCTCCGGCGCGTCGTCGACGCCGCGTTCGGCCGCGAGCAGTTCGACGGCGCGCTCCCCGAGCTCGTCGGCGACGCGCCGGCTGCCGAGGAAGAGCACCGCGTCCTCCACCGCCGCCAGCGCGACGGCGGCGGTGGCCTTGGGATCCCACACGGAGCGCCGCAGCCGCTGCTCCAGCACCTGCTCGATGGTGACGCCCTCGTAGCCGAGCTCGATGATGGAGCGCTGGTGCTTGCCGAACGCGAGATCCCAGCTCTCCTGGATCGACCGTTCGCCGAGTCCGCGCTCACCCATGATGGGCCGGACGGCGTCGTCGGGCAGCAGGTAGCGCAGCATCCAGAGCAGGTCGGAGCAGGGCACCAGCTCGGGCTGGGCGCCGAGGTCGACGAGCGCCCGCTGGATCGTACGTTTGCTCAGGTCGAGGCCGAGCGGCGCGAGCCGGTCGTAGACGTTCCTGGCCAGCGGCGGCAGGGCGTCGTAGCCCACCTCCCCCACGCGGTCGCCGCCGAGCAGGATCTCGCACAGGCGCCGCACGTCGCGGCGGCCCGGCACGACGTCCTTCTCGATGCAGGTGACCGCCGCGTCCTGGAAGTCGTAGGGGGTGGGTCTGGCCCGGTTGCGCATCCCGGCCAGCAGGATCGACGTCTCGAACACCGCGATGGCGTCGGCGGTGCTGGCGAGGTAGCCGTTGCGCCGGGCCAGCCGGACGATGTCGACACACCAGCCGAGCAGCTCGGCCTCATCGAGCGCGTCGAGGGCGGGCGGCCGGGACAGGAACCCGGTCAGCCGGTCGGCGGGAGCCTCGTCGGCCTTCGGCGGCGGCAGCTTGGCCGCCCGTTTGCGGCCGCCCTTCTGCCCGGCCAGCCGGAACGGGGCCAGCTTGGTGCGGGTGAGCGTCTTCGCCCACGTGGCCGCCGCGATCGACACCGACCCCTGGGCCAGCCCGAACTGCGCCTCGATGGCGGAGTGGCTGGACGGGATGAGCCCGTACAGCCACTTCGTGCCGGTGCGCGGGCTGATCGTGTAGGGGGCCGTGGAGTCGATGCCGAACTGCTCGACGCGGCTGGCGGCGTGGAACGCGCCGCACACGTAGAGGCAGTCGCCGGGGTCGGCGCCGCCGGCGGCCAGGTGCTCGCGCATGCGGGTCCACATGTAGCGCTCGCGGTCCTCGTCGGCGGCCAGCCGGTCACCGTCGGGGGTGAGCCGGCGGAACAGGCTGCCGATCAGCACCATGACCTGGCGGTAGGTGTCGTAGTCGGCCCCCGAGAGGGGCTGCTCGACGTACTGGTCCCACCACTCCGACCAGTGGCGCACCTTGCCGTGGTGCAGTAGGTGCTCCTCCAGCTCGGCGAAGCGCGGGCGCAGGTCGCCGATCTCGACGCCCACCGCGTCGCCGTGCAGGCCGGCCTCTTCCTTGCGCTCCTTGGCCTCCTCCTTCGGGGCCCACTGGAAAACGTGGTCGGTCGAACGGTCGACCAGCACCAGCTCGACGCCGGGCGTTTCGAGGGCGTAGGCGATGGCCTGGTATTCGGCCGACGCCTCGGTGATGGGCGCCACCACGCTGAGCGGCGCCCACGACTTGGGGAAGCCGTCGAGGTCGGTCGCGAACGCCTGCACCGCCACCGGCAGCCGGCAGTTGCGCAGCTCGGTCAGCAGCGGCTGCAGGTCTTGGCACAACTCCAGGTAGATGACCTTCGGCTGCTTCTCGCGCAGCCGCCGCACCATCGCCGACGCCGAGGCCGGCGAGTGGTGGCAGACGGGGAAGATCTCCAGCTTCTCGCGCAGCGCCCTGTCGACGTCGTCGACCAGCCCCGCCAGGATGCCGGACACGGCGACGGGACTGCCGGCGAACGCCTCGGCGGCGTCGAGCAGCTGATCGCGGAGCGAGCCGAACGGGCTCTGCTGGTCGATCATGAGAGCGTGGCGATGGCCTCGCGGCCGCCCTCGAGGAACTCAGGCCACTGCCCGCCGTCCTTCTTGCTGCGGGGCTCGACGACGCCGTGCCAGTATTTGTTGAGGATCGCCAGGTCTTCGGGGCTGCGCCGGGCCAGCGAGCCGACCAGCGAACCGGCGAGCGTCTGCGCGCGCAGGGTGCGGTCGCCGAAGAAGTGGCTGTGCAGGATGGCGTCCTCCAGCACGCCGATCTGCTCGGCCGTCGACAACGCCGACTCCAGCTTCTCGTCGTCGCTGGTGGCCGAGGCGGCGGCGGAGCGCAGGTCGGCGAAGCTCTGCAGGAGGATGTCGAGCAGCGTGGGCGGCAGGTCCAGCTCGATCCGGTGCCGGCGCAGCAGCTCTTCGGTACGGAAGCGTACGATCTCCGCCTCGCTCTTCTTGTTCGTCACGACGGGGATGCGGACGAAGTTGAAGCGGCGCTTCAGCGCGGACGACAGGTCGTTGACGCCCCGGTCGCGGCTGTTGGCGGTGGCGATGATGGAGAAACCCGGCTGGGCGAAGACGATGTTGTCGTCATCGAGTTCGGGGATGGAGACGTATTTCTCCGACAGGATCGAGATGAGCGCGTCCTGCACGTCGCTGGTGGAGCGGGTCAGCTCCTCGAAACGGCCGATCACGCCCTGCTCCATCGCCGTCATGATCGGCGAGGGGATCATCGAATCACGCGACTGCCCCTTGGCGATGACCATGGACACGTTCCACGAGTATTTGATGTGGTCTTCCGTGGTGCCTGCGGTGCCCTGCACCACGAGGGTCGAGTTGCGGCAGATGGCCGCCGACAGCAGCTCGGCCAGCCAGCTCTTGCCCGTGCCCGGGTCGCCGATCAGCAGCAGGCCCCGGTCGGAGGCCAGGGTCACGATGCTGCGCTCGACGAAGCTGCGGTCGCCGAACCACTTCTGCGCGATCTCCCGGTCGAGCCCGTCGGAGCGTTCGGAGCCGAGGATGAACAGCCGGATCATGCGAGGGCTCAGCCGCCACGAGAACGGCTTGGGACCGTCGTCGACGGACTCCAGCCAGTCGAGCTCCTCGGCGTATTTCACCTCTGCGGGGGCGCGCAGCATATCGTCACTCATGCGGGGGTCTCCTAGGTGAGGAAGTTCTTGAGCTCGGACACGAGCTTGCGGATGTGGCCCGAGAGCACCGGGGTGCCCAGGTCCTTGAGTTTCTGGCGATACCACGGGTCGACGCTCTGGGAGCCGGAGCTGTTGACCGAGCCGACGGGGATGAACTTCACCCCCGAGCGGTGCACCGCCTCGAAGTCGGTGATCAGCGAACGGTTGTCGTAGAAGTCGGAGATCCACACCATCACGGTGTTGCGCGGATCGGAGATCTTCGGTCGGGCCAGGGCCATCGCGGCCGTGCCGTCGGTGCCGCCGCCGAGCGTGGTGCGCAGCAGCACCTCGAACGGGTCGTGCACCCACGGGGTCAGGTCGAGCGCCCGGGTGTCGTAGGCCACCAGGTGCACGTCGACCTTGGGCAGGCCAGCGAAGATCGACGCCAGGATGGTGCAGTTGACCATCGCGTCCACCATCGACCCCGACTGGTCGACGACCACGATCAGCCGGGCCGGGGTGGTGCGGCGCGCGGTCTGCTTGTAGTAGAGCCGGTCGACGTAGAGGCGTTGGTCCTCAGGGCTCCAGTTGGTGAGGTTTTTCCAGATGGTGCGCTCGACGTCGAGGTTGCGGAAGACCCGCTTCGGCGGCACCGACCGGTCGATCTCGCCGATGCTGGCCTTCTCCACCTGGGTGCGGAGCACCTCGGCGACCTCGTCGACGAACCTGCGGATCAGCGCCTTGGCATTGGCCAGCGCGACCCCGGACAGGTTGTGCTTGTCGTGCAGCAACTGCTCGATGAGCGACATGCTGGGCGTCAGCTGCTTCGACAGGACCGGGTCGGCGAGCACCTCCCGCAGGTGCATGCGCTTGACCAGGTCACCCTCGATGCCGGCGAGCACCGCGGCCAGCTCTTCGTCACCCACCCGGTGGCGCAGCCCGCCCGGCTCGCAGCCCATGCCCTTCTCGAACCAGCCCGCGTCGTTCTTCCAGCTCTCCAGCCGGGCCGCGGTGACGTTGCCCGAGCCGGTGGCGAACACGTTGAGCAGCAGCTTGGAGACCAGGGCCGCGCGGCGCACCTCCGCGCCTCGCTCGTGCTCCTTGTCCGCCATCAGGTCACGCAGCTCGTCGCCCAGCTCGGGGAAGCGCTGCACCAGGGTGTCGACCGACACCCCCGGGTCGAGCAGCGCGGGCGGCAGGCCGAGGTCCTCGACGATGGCCAGGCCGGCCGTCTCGAGTGCCGGCTGCTCGTCGGGGCCGAACAGCCGGGACAGCAGGCGCCAGTAGAGCACCTGGCGCCGGGTCATGTCGGCGCCTTCCACCATGTCGGCGCCTTCCAGGATGTCGGTCATTTCCGCAGCAACCGTCCCGCTCGCTCGCGCAGCACAGCGACCACGTCACCGGCCTTGGCCTCGGCCTTGACCACCTTGGGGTCGGTGGGGCCCATCGCCCAGTCGCCGTTGTGCGCGGCGACCGGCTTCTTCTTCACCGTGGCCTGGACGGCCAGCGGCTGCAGCACCCAGCGGCCGTCCCAGCGCATCAGGCCGATGCACGCCGAGGAGGCGGCCACCAGCTCGGGGGTGAGCGGGCCGCCGCGCGGCAGGCGGTCGAGGTCGAGCGGCAGCGTGTGACCGCCCCCCGTCGGTGACAGGTCGAGCGAGCCGCCGGCGACGGAGTAGCCCTCCAGGAAGACGGGCTCGGCGATGCGTACGGGATGACGGTCGAGCGGCGGGACGGCCGGAGCACTCACCCCGGACAGCGCCACCCGCGCCGTCGTGAACGGGTCGGCGGGCTCGCCCGCCGCGGCCCGGTCGTCGTGCCACACCAGGTCGCCGCCCGGGAGCAACGGCATGTCCGTGATCTCCAGGCTGTGGTGACCGGCCAGCGCGCCCAGCAACACCGGATGGACGCCCATCAGCCGCCACACGGCCGGGCCGACGATCGTGTCGACCTTGGCGGCCGCCACGCTGGTGCGCACCAGCCTCGCCTGGCCTCCTCCCGCGGGCTCCAGCACTCCGTGGACCTGCGCCCGCACCACGGTGGCGTGCTCGTGCACGTCTGCGCCGAGAATCAGCAGCCGCCCCGACACCGGCTCGGCGCCGCCGTGCCACGGGCCCCGCTGCGCCAGCAGCAGGCCGCGGGTCCACAGGTCGGCCCACCTGCGCGCGGGCAGGCGGTCCATCGTGGCGACCGGGCTCGACGCGCGCAGCTCCGCCGCCAGGCCGTCGAGCAGCACCGCGAGCCCGCGCAGCTCCGGCACGCCGAGCAGCGCCTCGATGGCCTGGTCGGCCCCGCCCGCGAGGTCGTGATCGACACCGCGCCACCCGACGATGGCCAGCTCACGCAGCCACATCCGGCACCCGTCGAGCAGATGCCCCGGCAC
>NZ_SMLD01000293.1:0-6281 GCF_004352805.1 Nonomuraea mesophila | reverse complement strand
GGTGGGCTCAGCCACTGACGCGGTGGATCCTGTGCTGCGCGGCCTGGGCGCGGGGGCGGATGACCATGCGGTCGATGTTCACGTGGGCGGGGCGCGTCACGGCCCAGGCGATCGCGTCGGCCACGTCGCCGGAGGTCAGGGGGCCGGGCACGCCTTCGTACACGCGGGCCGCGGCCTCCTCGTCGCCACGGAACCTGGTGACCGCGAAGCCCTCGCTGCGCACCATGCCCGGCGCGATCTCGACGATCCGCACCGGCTGCCCGACGAGTTCGAGGCGGAGCGTCTCGACCATCGACGTCTGGGCGTGCTTGGCCGCGCAGTAGCCGCCACCCCCCTCGTACGACACCAGCCCCGCCGTCGAGGTCAGCATGACCAGCACGCCGTCCCCCGACTCGATCAGCCGGGGCAGCAACGCCTGGGTCATGCGCAGGGAGCCGAGCACGTTGGTGTCGTACATCCGCTGCCAGTCGTCGAGCCGGGCCTCGGCCACCGGTTCGAGGCCGAGTGCGCCGCCGGCGTTGTTGACCAGCACGTCACAGCGGTCGAGCGCGCCCGCCAGCGCGTCGACCGACTCCGGTGAGGTCACGTCGAGCGTCACCGGCGTGATCGAGGGGACCTCGGCGGCCAGCTTGTCGAGCCGGTCGCGGCGCCTGGCGCCCGCCACCACGTCGTATCCCTCGCCGGCGAGCCGGCGCGCGGTCGCCTCCCCTATTCCGCTGCTGGCGCCCGTCACCACGGCTGTTCTGCGCATGTCCTCATCCTGCCAGCCCCGCCGATCCGCGTCGGGGGCAGGCCGCCGCGGACGGCGGGCGCCGAGCGGGCATCGCCTCGCCCGGCTCCACGGTCATCCGGACGCCGGAGTTGTACCCCGACTGTGACTATCTGTCGGGAATGTCGCAAAAATTCGGAGGGTTGTCATTGGTTCGGAGGTGGTGTCGAGTGAGGCGACGACGGGTCCACCGGATCGCGACCATCAGCATGCACACGTCCCCCCTGGACCAGCCCGGTACAGGTGACGCCGGCGGCATGAACGTGTACATCGTCGAATCCGCCAGACGGCTGGCCCAGGCCGGCGTGGAGGTGGAGATCTTCACCCGCGCCACCGCCCGCGACCTGCCGCCCGTCGCCGAGCTCGCCCCCGGCGTCCTCGTCCGCCACCTCACCGCCGGCCCGTACGAGGAGATGGACAGGAGCGACCTTCCCGGCCAGCTCTGCGCGTTCCTGTCGGAGGTGCTGCGCACCGAGGCCATGTACGAGCCCGGCCGCTACGACGTCATCCACTCCCACTACTGGCTGTCCGGCCAGGTCGGCTGGCTGGCCAAGGAACGCTGGGGCGTGCCCCTCGTGCACACGATGCACACCATGGCCAAGGTCAAGAACCTGCTGCTCGCCCGGAACGACAGGCCGGAACCCCAGGCCCGCGTCGTCGGCGAGGAACAGGTCGTCGAGATCGCCGACCGCCTGGTGGCCAACACCGCCGACGAGGCACGCGAGCTCATCGACCTGTACGGCGCCCCCGAGCAGCGCGTCGCCGTCGTCAACCCCGGCGTCAACCTCACCGTCTTCAGGCCCGGCCCGCAGGACGCGGCCCGTCGCCGCCTGGGGCTGCCGCAGGACGCGCACGTGCTGCTGTTCGTCGGCAGGATCCAGCCGCTCAAGGCGCCCGACGTGCTGCTGCGCGCGGCCTCCAGGATGCTCATCGACGACCCGTCGCTGCGGGAGCGCCTGGTGGTCGCCTGCGTGGGAGGCCCGTCGGGCAACGGCCTGGCCCGGCCGTCCCTCCTCACCGAGCTGGCGGCGGAGCTGGGCATCGCCGACGTCGTACGCCTCGTGCCGCCGGTCGCGCAGGAGGAGCTGGCCGACTGGTACCGGGCCGCGTCCGTGACCGTGGTGCCCTCCTACAGCGAGTCGTTCGGCCTCGTCGCCCTGGAGTCGCAGGCGTGCGGCACCCCCGTGGCCGCCGCGGCCGTGGGCGGGCTGCGTACCGCCGTGCGCCACGACGTGTCCGGCGTGCTCGTCGACGGCCATGACCCGGCCGTCTGGGCGGGGGCGCTGCGCCGCTTCGTCACCGCGCAGCGCCGCCGCGACGAGCTCTCCCGGGGCGCACGCGCGCACGCCGCCGCCTTCGGCTGGCAGGCCACCGCCTCGCGGCTCATGGAGGTGTACGCGGCCGCCGTCGCCAACCTGCACAGGACGCCCGTGGCCGTGAACCTCTAGCGCCCGTACATTGTTCTGGCCCGCTTATGCTGGGCTGCATGCGCGATGTCGTCGAAGCCGCGCTCAAGGCCGCGGACGTCTCCTACGAGGAGCCGCGGCCAGGGGCGTTCCTGGTCAGACTGCCCGGGCAGCACAAGCTCGCCACCATGACCTGGCTGATCGTCGGAGAGACGGTCCTGCACGTCGAGGCGTTCTTCTGCCGCCGGCCCGACGAGAACCACGCCGAGTTCTACCGCTGGCTGCTGGGCAAGAACGGCACGACGTACGGCGTGCACTTCTCCCTCGACCCCGTCGGCGACGTCTATCTCGTCGGGCGGGTCCCCCTGGCCGCCGTCGACGAGGACCAGATCGACCGGCTGCTCGGGTGCGTGCTGACGTACGCGGACGACTGGTTCGACCGGGCCCTTGAGCTGGGCTTCGCCTCGTCGATCAGGCGCGAGTGGGAATGGCGGGCCAAGCGCGGCGAGTCGCTGGCCAACCTGCAGGCGTTCGCCCGCTTCGCCGACCCGGCCAGGGCGGAGCGCCCCTAGGATTGGGCATATGGCGACTTTGGTGCTGCTACGGCACGGCGAGAGTGACTGGAACGCGAAGGGCCTGTTCACCGGCTGGGTGGACGTGAGCCTGTCGGCCAAGGGCGAGGACGAGGCACGCCGGGGCGGCAAGCTGCTCCAGGAAGCCGGGCTCCGGCCCGACGTCGTCCACACCAGTCTGCTGACCAGAGCCATCCAGACGGCGCAGCTGGCGCTGGGGGCGGCCGACCTGCTCTGGCTCCCCGTCAAGCGCAGCTGGCGGCTCAACGAACGCCACTACGGCGCCCTGCAGGGCAAGAACAAGGCGCAGACCAGGGAGGAGTTCGGCGAGGAGCAGTTCATGCTCTGGCGCCGCTCCTACGACACGCCCCCGCCGCCGATCGCCGACGACGACGAGTTCTCCCAGGCCGGCGACCCGCGCTACGCCCTGCTGCCCTCGGAGCTCATGCCCCGCACCGAGTGCCTGAAGGACGTCGTGGAGCGCATGCTCCCCTACTGGTACGACGAGATCGTCCCCGACCTCGCCGCCGGCCGCACCGTCCTGGTGGCGGCGCACGGCAATTCCCTGCGGGCCCTGGTCAAGCACCTCGACGGCATCGGCGACGAGGAGATCGCCGGCCTCAACATCCCGACGGGCATCCCGCTGGTCTACGACCTCGACGCCGACTACAACCCGGCGGTGCGCGGCGGGCGCTACCTCGACCCCGAGGCGGCCAAGGCGGCCATCGAAGCCGTCGCCAACCAGGGCCGCTGAGCCCGGACGAGGCGTCGGGCCGGCCCGACGGTCAGGGGCGCGACCCCGTCACGAGGTAGACGACGTCCGCCGCCACCCTGACGGCATGATCGGCGTAGCGCTCGTAATAGCGCCCGATCAAGGTGATGTCGATCGCCGGCTCGACGCCGTGCGGCCAGTCCTTGGCCAGGATGTTCCTGAACAACCGCCGATGCAGGCGGTCCATCGCGTCGTCGTCCTGCTCCAGCTCCAGCGCCGACTCGACGTCCCTGGACGCCACGCAGCTGCCGGCCTTGGTGACGAGGTTCTCGGCGATCTGCCCCATCTCGACGATCGTGGAGCGGGTCTCCGCCGGGATCGCCGAGTCGGGGTGGCGAAGGCGGGCGACCTTGGCGACGTGGACGGCGAGGTCGCCCATCCGCTCCAGGTCGGTGCCCATGCGCAGCGCCGTGATGACCATCCGCAAATCCACCGCGACCGGCTGCTGCCTGGCCATCAGCTCGAAGATCGACGCCTCGATGTCGGCGAACGTCGCGTTCACCTCCTCGTCGCGGGAGATGACGCTCTCGGCGAGCGCGAGGTCGGCGTCGAGAAGTGCCGTGGTGGCACGGGAAATGGCCGAGCGGACGAGTCTGGTCATCTCGACCAGTTTGTCGGTCAGCGAATCGAGTTCTTCATGGTACGCGTCGCGCATGCCGTCACCGTACGAGGGCGACGATGAACGAACTCCAACGCTCAGATGAACTTTCCAGGAAAGCCGCGTTCATCCCCAGATGAGGGGGTCTGTCCTGCGAAAAGGCCACCTACCATCAAAGGCATGAGTGAGATGGCCATGAGCTTCGCGGCCCTGGCCGGGTTCGTGGTGGGCGCCCTGGCGGTCCTGTTCTACCGCAACCAGATCGAGGCCCCCAGCCGCACGGCCGCGAGCGACGACGTGGAGACGGGCACGGCGCTGCCGCAGGGGGTGGCCTCCGTGCTCGCCGTCCTGCCGTCGTCCGCCGTGGTGCTCGACGCGCATGACCGCGTGCTGCGCGCCAGCTCGGCGGCCCGGGCGTTCGGGCTGGTCAAGGGGGAGCGGCTGATGGCCGCAGAACTGCTCGCGCTGGCCAGGCAGGTGCGCCGCGACGGTGAGATCCGCGAGAGCGAGATCGACGTCGCCGGGCACAAGTTCGGCCAGGAGACCACGAGCTTCGCCGTCCGCGTGGCGCCGCTGGGCTCGCACGGCCAGGTGCTCGTGCTGGCCGAGGACCAGACCGAGCGGCGCAGGGTCGAGGCCGTACGCCGCGACTTCGTCGCCAACGTCAGCCACGAGCTGAAGACCCCGGTGGGAGCGCTGAGCCTGCTCGCGGAGACCATTGAGGACGCGGCGGACGACCCCGAGGCGGTCACCCGCTTCGCCGGTCGCATGCAGCTGGAGACCGCCCGGCTCAACTACCTCGTCCAGGACCTGATCACGCTGAGCAGGATCCAGGGCGCCGAGCCCATCCCCACCCCCGGGCAGGTCGCCATCGACGAGGCCGTCAACGACGCCGTCGACCACTGCAACACCAGGGCCGCCGCCAAGGACATCGCGATCGTCACCGGCGGCACCGAGGGCCTGCGCATCTGGGGTGACGACGAGCTGCTCGTCACCGCGCTGCGCAACCTGATCGACAACGCCGTCGCCTACAGCCCCGAGCACACGAGAGTGGTCGTGAGCGTGCGGCCCGCAGGCGACTCCGTCGAGATCAGCGTGAGCGACCAGGGCATCGGCATCCCCGAGGAGGCCCTGGAACGCATCTTCGAACGTTTCTTCCGCGTCGACGCGGCCAGGTCACGGGCGACCGGCGGCACCGGCCTCGGCCTCGCCATCGTCAAGCACGTCGCCGCCGCCCACGCGGGAGAGGTGTCCGTCTGGAGCAAGGAAGGGTCCGGCTCCACCTTCACGCTCCGCCTGCCCGCGTTCGGCGGCACGGCGGTGGCAGTACCACCTTCGATTCCCCTGGAGGCCGCCAAATGACCCGAGTGCTCGTCGTGGAGGACGAGGAGTCCTTCTCCGACGCCCTGTCCTACATGCTCCGCAAGGAGGGCTTCGAGGTGTCGGTCGCGGCGACCGGGCCCGAGGCGCTCGACACCTTCGACCGCAACGGCGCCGACCTGGTGCTGCTCGACCTGATGCTGCCGGGGCTGCCCGGCACGGAGGTGTGCCGTTCGCTGCGCCAGCGTTCCAAGGTGCCGGTGATCATGCTGACCGCCAAGGACAGCGAGATCGACAAGGTGGTCGGCCTGGAACTGGGCGCCGACGACTACGTCACCAAGCCGTTCTCCTCACGCGAGCTGGTGGCCCGCATCCGCGCGGTCCTGCGCCGCCAGGGAGACGCCGTCGAGGAGCTGGAGACGGCCGTGCTCGCCGTCGGCCCCGTACGCATGGACGTCGACCGGCACGTCGTCGCCGTGCGCGGTGAGCAGGTGCAGCTGCCGCTGAAGGAGTTCGAGCTGCTGGAGGTGCTGCTGCGCAACGCCGGGCGCGTGCTGACCAGGGGCCAGCTCATCGACCGGGTCTGGGGCGCCGACTACGTGGGCGACACCAAGACCCTCGACGTCCACGTCAAGCGCCTGCGCGCCAAGATCGAGTCCGACCCGTCCGACCCGCGCTGCATCCTGACCGTGCGCGGCCTGGGCTACAAGTTCGACGCCGTCGAAGGCTGAAAACCCCTGTTCCGGTACGACCGCCGTACCGGAACAGGGGTTTTCTGCTGCTCAGTGAGCTTCTTCCGCCGCCTCTTCCCCGGTCGCCGAGGGCGTCGGGGAGGGGGTGGGCG
>NZ_SMLD01000292.1:0-6310 GCF_004352805.1 Nonomuraea mesophila | reverse complement strand
CGGTTATGGCGGGAAGGAAACACCCGGTTACATTCCGAACCCGGAAGTTAAGCTTCTCTGCGCCGATGGTACTGCACTCGGGAGGGTGTGGGAGAGTAGGTCACCGCCGGACAATCTTTGTGGGGGGGTTCCACGCCTAGGGCGTGGAACCCCCCTTTTTTTTGTGTGAGTGGGGGCGGGGCCAGGTCGGGCCGCGGCGCGAGCGGTGACAGCGGTCAGTAGGGTTGATGGTGTGGATTATCGTGCGGTAGAACGCGCGATCATGGAGCGTGGCGTCGAGTGGGATTTCGAGCCGACGCTCGACAGGATCGCGGCCCTTCTGGATGTGCTCGGCTCTCCGCAGCGGGCGTACCCCGTCATGCACATCGCGGGCACCAACGGCAAGACGAGCACGGCGCGGCTGGCGGAGGCGCTCCTGCGGGAGCGCAACCTGAGGGTGGGGCGGTTCACCAGCCCGCACCTGGTGTCGATGCGCGAGCGGATCACCGTTGACGGTGCGCCGCTGAGTGAGGAACGGTTCGCCGAGGTCTACGAGGAGATCATCCCGTACGTCGAACTGACCGACACGCAGGGCCGGCGCATCCAGTTCTTCGAGTTGCTGACGGCGATGGCGTTCGCGGCGTTCGCCGACACGCCTGTCGATGTCGCCGTCGTCGAGGCCGGCATGGGCGGCTCGTGGGACGCCACAAACGTCGCGGACGGCACCGTGTCGGTGATCACGCCCATCTCGCTCGACCACACCGACCGGCTCGGGCCTGACATCCCCAGCATCGCCGCGGAGAAGGCGGGCATCGTCAAGCCCGGCTCCACGGCCGTCTTCGCCCAACAGGAACTGCCGGCTGCCGAGGTGCTCATGCGGCGCGCGGCCGAGGTGGGCGCCGTCGTGGCGCGGGAGGGGCTCGAGTTCGGGGTGCTCAACCGTGAGGTGGCGCTCGGCGGGCAGCTGCTGACGTTGCGCGGGCTCAAGGGCGTCTACGACGAGGTCTACCTACCGCTGCACGGCGCCCATCAGGCCGGGAACGCCGTCTGCGCGCTGGCCGCCGTGGAGGCGTTGACCGGTGGCGACGACCCGCTCGACATCGACCTCGTACGCCAGGCGTTCTCGGAGGTCGCTTCGCCGGGCCGGATGGAGGTCGTGCGGCGCACACCGGCGGTCGTGGTCGACGCCGCCCACAACCCCGCCGGCATGCAGGCCACGCTGGACGCGCTGCACGAGGCGTTCGACTTCGCGAAGGTCGTCGGCGTGGTCGCGGTCATGCGTGACAAGGACATCGACGCGCTGCTCGAACTGCTCGAACCGGTGCTCGACGAGATCATCGTCACGCGCAACTCCTCTCCCAGGTCCATGACGGCGCAGGGGCTGGCGTCCCTGGCGGTGCCGATCTTCGGCGAGGAGCGTGTGCACGTCGTCGAGCGCCTCGACGACGCCATCGACAAGGGCATCGGCATCGCCGACGCCGAGGGCGAGTTCAGCGGCACCGGGGTGCTCATCACCGGGTCCGTGGTGACCGCGGGTGACGCGCGGCTGCTGATGAAGGCGGACGGCTCGTGATGCACTTCGAGGTCACCCCGGGGATGCGGCGGCTCGGCGCCAGCGTGCTCGGCATGGAGGCGATCGTCGCCGGGTTGATCACGCCCGTGGCGATCAGCGTCGGCGGGATCCGGCCGTGGCTGGCGGTAACGGTCGGCATCGGCCTGGCCGTGCTCTGCGTGCTTGCCGCGGGCCTGCTCAAGAAGCCGTTCGGCTACGTGCTCGGCAGCGTCGTACAAGTGCTGGCCATCTGCACGGGGTTCCTCGTGCCGGCGATGTTCTTCCTCGGCGCGATCTTCGCCGCGCTCTGGATCACCGCGATTATCGTCGCTCGCCGTGTCGAAGGCGCTACTACCCGCTAAAGTCGGCCTACATGGCCGTCCCCCCGATCCAGCGGTCGCCGCACCCGGCTGGCCCCAGACTTCCATGGCTGCTCGATGCCGTGCTCGGGCTGCTCGTCGTGGCCGCTCTGCCCATGGCGATCGTCGCGATCCCCAACACGCTCTCCGTCGTCGCCAAGCTTCTGCCGGGCGACATCGACCAGGTCGGGCTCATGCGCACGCACGGGCTCGCCCTGCCCGCGCTGATGCTCACCGTTCCGCTCGCCTCCGTGGCGTTGCGCCGGGTGAAGGCCGCGCACCTGCTGCTCGCCGGGCTGACGCTGGTGGCGCTGTCCGAGGTCGCGGGCGGGTACGCCGGCTCTGAGCTGCTGGTCGGAGCGGTGCGGGTGGCGCGCGGCGTCGGCGCGGGCCTGATCGTGCCCGCCACGCTCGCCGCCGTCTGGGATCGGGCGCCGATGTTGCGCGCCCTGTGGGCCGGCATGTTGAGCCTGAGCCTGCTCGCGGCCCAGGCGCTGGCGCTCTGGCCGCTCGACGCGGTGAGCAGCTGGAAAGTGACCTTGCAGCCCTACCCGTTGGTGACAGGTGTGGCGCTCGCGCTGGCCGCCGTCCATCTCGTCGGGTGGATGGTGCTCAGGCCGCCTTCCCCGCAGGTGGCCGAGGAAGACGAACGCGGCAGGCTGCTGCTGGCCGTCGCGCCCGCGGCGGGCATCGCGATCATGGCGATCAGCACCGCGAACGAAGGCTGGCGGGCCGTCCCGGTGATCGCGCTGGCCGGGCTGGCGGTCGTCGGGCTGCTGGTGCTGGCCTCGTTCGGGCCGCCGCGGAACCGTACGTTGTCGTACTCGATGGTGGCGGTGGGCGTCGTGCTGCTGCCGAGCGCCGCGCAGGTCACGCTCATGGAGATGGGCGGGCTCGGCGGGCCGGGGCTGCGCGGGTTGTGGATCCCGTTCGGGCTGGCCGGGGTGTTCGCTGTCGCGGCCGCGGTGGCGGTGCGGCTGTACGCCGTGGGCGCCGCGCGGTGGCTGGTGCCTCTGGGGCTGCTGGCCATGGTCGCGGGCCTGTGCGCGGTCCGGCTGCTCGTACCGTCCGCTGACGGGTTGGTGCTCGTGGTGCCGTTCACGCTGCTCGCGGCGGGTGCGGCGGTGGCGTTGACGGCGGCGTTGCAGGACGTGGGTTTCGGGGTGGCGGTCTACGGGCTGTCGCTGTGCTGTGCCGGGGTGCTGGCGGGCTTCCTGCTGGGCACCGGGGTGCAGATGACGATGCTCGACGGGGTGCGTTCGGCGCAGGAACTGGTCGACCGCTTCGTCGGGGCGCTGCACTGGTGGGCGCTGATCGGCGGTTTCCTGCTGGTCGTGGTGATCGCGCTCGCCTCGGTGATGGCTTGGCGTCCGGGGAAGGCTCCGCGTGGGGAGCAGGCCGGCGCGGAGGCGCCTTGCGCCGGAGGGTCGGCTGGTGAGGAGCCTCGGGCAGGGACGCCCGGGTCGGCGTTCGACGCGGTGCGGCCGCAGTGGGGTGACGAGCGGCGGCCCGAGCCGCCCGCGGTGCCGCCACAGGCGCATTCACCCGAGGACACGGCCTCCGCGTAGCGAAACGAGGGCGCGTCGCGGGGCGGTAAGCTGAGGGCCCTGCCATGGCGGGGCGTGGGTCCGTGCCCCGCGGAGCGTTCACGGGGCCAGGTCCGGTGCCTGTCGCCGCGTCCCATTCTGTTCGAAGGAGAACTCCAAGTGTCCGAGCGCACTCTTGTCCTGATCAAGCCCGACGGGGTCAAGCGCGGCCTCATCGGTGACGTGATCGCCCGCGTGGAGCGCAAGGGCCTCAAGGTCGTGGCGATGGACCTGCGCACCCTCGACGCCGACACCGCGAAGGCTCACTACGCCGAGCACTCCGAGCGGCCGTTCTTCGGCGAGCTCGTCGAGTTCATCACCTCGGGACCGCTCGTGGCCATGGTGCTCGAGGGCCCGCGCGCGATCGAGGCTTTCCGCGCGCTGGCCGGCGCCACCGACCCGGTCAAGTCGGCCCCCGGCACGATCCGTGGCGACCACGCCCTCGAGATCGGCGAGAACGTCGTGCACGGCTCCGACTCGCCCGAGTCGGCCGCCAGGGAGATCAAGATCTTCTTCCCCGACCGCTTCTGATCGGTTCACCCTTTCCCGGCGTGCCCGCGCAGCTTTTCGCTGCGCGGGCACGTGGCGTTCCGGCCTATTTCTTTACGGGGGCGCTGGCAGAGTTTTGTCGGAGCATTCCCGTAGTCTTGCCCGCGGTTGGGTGTTGAAACGGTCCCGCGGCCCGTCGGATGTTGTGGTGCAATCCGGGCAAAATTGCGGTTGAGCTAGGGGCTGGAGATTTTTGTGGGGCGCGGGGGCTCATTGCGCCCATCGGTGGGTACGTCACGTTACGATTCGAATTCGATCCGTAGTCATTCGCATTGGACGTTACGGAGGGCTCCGTTCCCCATGGGCAGCAAGCTCGCGTTTCTCGGCCGCGACATGGCGGTCGACCTGGGCACCGCAAACACGTTGGTTTACGTGCGCGGCCGGGGCATCGTGCTAAACGAGCCGTCAGTCGTAGCGATCAACACCGCCACCGGGAAGATCGTGGCGGTCGGCATCGAGGCCAAGCGGATGATCGGCCGCACGCCTGGCAACATCGTCGCCGTCCGTCCGCTCAAGGACGGTGTGATCGCCGATTTCGACGTTACTGAGCGGATGTTGCGATATTTCATCCAAAGAGTGCATCGACGCCGCCACCTCGCCAAGCCACGCATCATCATCGCCGTGCCCAGCGGCATCACCAGTGTCGAGCAGCGCGCGGTGAAGGAGGCGGGATACCAGGCGGGCGCCAGGAAGGTCTACATCATCGAGGAGCCCATGGCCGCCGCCATCGGCGCGGGGCTGCCGGTGCACGAGCCGACCGGAAACATGGTGGTCGACGTCGGCGGCGGCACCACCGAGGTGGCCATCATCTCGATGGGCGGCGTGGTCACCAGCCAGTCGATCCGGATCGGCGGCGACGAGCTCGACCAGGCGGTGATCTCGTTCGCGAAGAAGGAATACTCGCTGATGCTCGGCGAGCGCACCGCCGAGGAGATCAAGATGGCGATCGGCTCGGCCTGCCCCGACGGCGAGGAGTCGCACGCGGAGATCCGCGGCCGCGACCTGGTCAGCGGGTTGCCGAAGACCATCATCGTCTCCAGCGAGGAGATCAGGAAGGCCACCGAGGAGCCGGTCAACGCGATCGTCGACGCGGTCAAGACCACACTCGACAAGTGCCCGCCCGAGTTGTCCGGCGACATCATGGACCGCGGCATCGCGCTCACCGGCGGCGGCGCCCTCCTCAGAGGGCTGGATGAGCGGGTCAAGGCCGAGACGGGCATGCCCGTGCACCTCGTCGACAACGCGCTCGACTCGGTCGCCATCGGCTCGGGCAAGTGCGCGGAGGAGTTCGAAGCGCTTCAGCAGGTCCTGGTTCCGGAGTCGCGACACTGATGAGAGATTCGAACCGGGCCCGGCTGATCCTGGGAGTGCTGCTGGCGGCGGCGCTGGTCATCCTGACCGTCGACCACCGCACGGGCGACAACTCGCCGCTGCACCCGCTGCGCGCGGCAGGGGCTTACGTGTTCGGCACGGCGGAGCAACTCGGCGGCGGGGTCCTCCGCCCCATCGGCGGATTCGTGCAGGCGCTGGTGGCGGCGCCCGCCGCTCAGGAACGCATCGACGCGCTCAAGGCGGAGAACGCCAAGCTGCGGGCCGGGATGCTGGCCGGCAAACTCGACTCCGACCGGGCCAAGGAGCTCAAGGACCTGCTCGGCCTGGCCGGTACGGGCGGATACAAGGTGGTGCCGGCGAACGTCGTCGCCCGGAGGGGCGCGCCCGGCTTCGAGGACGCGGTGCAGATCGACGTCGGCACCCGTGACGGCGTACACACCGAGATGACCGTGATCAACGGTGAGGGGCTGGTCGGGCGGGTCATTCGCGCGGCGGCGCACAGCTCGACGGTGGTGCTGATCAGCGATCCCGCCTCAGCCGTGGGGGCACGGCTGGAAGGGGCCAAGGAGATCGGCGTCGTGCACGGCGTCGGGGAGCACGGCCGGCTCGTGCAGTTCCGGCTGCTCGACTCGACCGCGGCGCTGACCCGCGGCGGGCGGATCGTGAGCTTCGGGTCGCAACACGGGAGACCTTATGTGGCCGGGGTGCCCGTCGGGGTGATCGAAAGGGTGGAGTCGACGCCGGGAGAGCTGACGCGCATCGCCTACGCCCGGCCGTACGCGGATCTGACGGCTCTCGATGTGGTCGGCGTGGTGGTGGAGGCGCCCAAGCGTGACCCGCGCGATGCGGTGCTGCCCCCCAAGGAGAAGGAGCGGTGACCGGGGCGCCGGGAAGGGCGACGGTTCTGGGACCGGGAGTGCATGTGGGGCCGGGTGGGGGCGCCTGCGCGGGTG
>NZ_SMLD01000291.1:0-6340 GCF_004352805.1 Nonomuraea mesophila | reverse complement strand
CCCCCGGCCTGCTCCACGCCCTCCGAGCGGCCCTCGTGCTGCTGGCCGACCACGAACTGGCCGCCTCCACGCTGGCCGCCAGGGTCGCCGCCTCCGCCAGGGCGGACCCGTACGCCGTGGTCCTGACCGGCCTCGGCGTGCTGGGCGGCCCGCTGCACGGCGGCGCGTCGTACGGCGCGGAACGCCTGCTCGCGGAGGTCGGCGAGCCGCGTCAGGCCGCGCGGGTGATCACGGATCGGGTACGCCGCGGCGAACGGGTCCCCGGCTTCGGCCACCGGGTCTACGACAACGGCGACGGCCGCGGCCGCGCCCTGCTCGACCTGGTCGAGCGGGCCGTGCCCGGGCACGAGCGGGTCGCCGCGGGCGTGGCCGTGCTGGCCGAGATGCGCCGCAGGCGGCTGCCCGAGAGCAACATCGACTTCGCCCTCGCCGTCCTGACCGCCGTCAGCGGCATGGCCGGCGGCGCGGGAGAGGCGATCTTCGCCGTGGCCAGGGCGGCGGGCTGGCTCGCACACGCCATGGAGGAGTACGAGCGCGGCAGCCTCCTCCGGCTGCGCGCCTCCTACACCGGCCCGCCGATCACGTGACACCCCCCGGCGGGCCCGTGACGGCACCCGAGTAGTCACACGCACTGTTCAGCCGGTTTAATGCCATCTGCACCGTGTGTGTCAGACGTGAAGATCGGGACTGGAGTGATGCCGTGCGTGCTGCGCCTGAGGACGACGCGCCCACCGGCGCCGGGGAGGCCGCCGGCGGTCAGGTGCGGGCGGTCGTGGGGGAGGACGGCCTGCTGGCCCGGCTGAAGCTGGATCCGCGGGCGATGCGGCTCGCGTCGCACGACCTCGCCGAGCACATCGTCGCCGCCGTGCGGGCGGCGCAGCAGGACCGGCTGGCGCGAACCCCCGAACCGGGCCCTCCGCAGGACGACCTCGCCACGGAGGAACTCATCCGGCGGGTCAACGACCTGGAGGCCCAGGCGGCCGGCGACTTCGCCCGGCTGACGTCGAGCCTCGACGAGATGCTGCGCCGCCTCGACGATCCACCCGGCGGAGCCGCCCCGAGGAAAGGTGAGCCGTGGTGACACCCGAGGGAATCACCTGGGACGTCACCGGCCGCGAGTCGTCCGCCCGGAGCTTCCGTACGCTGACGGACGAGCAGCAGCAGGTCCACGAGGAATTCCGGGGGCAGGTCGCGGGGAGCGCCGGCCCCTTGCCGTACCCCGACTTCTCCGGCCCCTACCAGGACTACCTGATCGCGTTGTTCGGCGGTTCCGCGGAGGTCGTCGCGCAACTCGGCGGGACCGGAGAGGGCCAGGCCCTGATGGCGGCCACGAACACGGAGGCCGAGGCGGCGGCGGTGCGGGAGGTGGGCGACGACCATGAGCGCCGGGCTTGAGGAGATGGGCTTCGGCCTGCTGGGAGTTCCGCGCCCACCGGACACCGCCGAGCTCGAACGCCAGGCCGGCGTACTGGAGTCCCTGGGCCGCTCGCAGGCGTCGGTCGGTGACGACGGCGTCCGCGCCTACCGGCTGGCCGGCGCCAACGCGGGCGCCGCCACGGACGCGCTGGCCGAGCACGTGACGGGACAGGCCGGCGTGCTGCAACGCAGCGCCGCCCAGGCACACTCCGCCTCGCTGGGCGCGGGCGCCGCGCAGGTCGCGTGGAAAGTGGTCAAGTGGGCCGGCGGGATGCTCATCGGTCTGGCCGGGATGGCGGGCCTGGCCGCCCTCACGCCGCAGGGACGGGCGCTGATCAAACCGCTGCTGCGGCCGATCGCCCAGCGCGTGCAGCAGTACCTGCGCACGGCCACCCGCGTTCTCGGACAGATCTACACCCGGCTCGCCCAGCGGCTCCGGGGCACGCCCGCCAAAGCGCCCACCGGGCAGCCGGCGGCCGCCCGGACCGCATCCGCCGGGCAGCGGGGAACGGGACAGCATCCCTTCACGGCCGCGCAGTCCAAGGCCACACGCGCCAGGATCTCGGCGAACGAGGCCACCATGAGCCTGGACCGGGCCGGCGAGCGGCTGAGCCAGGTCGAGAAGCACGTGCGCGACGCCAGAGAAACGCTCAGGGCCGCATACGCCCGCAACGGGACCGACGCCGCCACCAGGGCCCGGCTCGACGCACAAGGCCTGGCGAACCACCCGTATCTCGATGACATGTCCAGATGGAACCTGCAGCGGCAGGGAACACGGCTGCAACAGATCGAGACCCAGCTCAGCAGGCACACCGCCGGTCACCTGGACGACGCCCGGCGACACGTGGACGAAGGGCTCGGTATCGCCAGGGCCAACGGGTTGGACGCCTCCGACCTGAACGGCATGCGGCAGCAGGTGAGCCGGCTGACCTTGGAGCGCGCCGAACTGGCCGACCGCGCGTGGACCACCCGCATGGACATCAACGGGCCCTTCGAGATCCAGGACATGTACCGGATCGTGTGACCGGCAGACCCGCCGGTCACACGACGGGAGGGCTCACCCGGCCACGGCGCCGCGGTCGACGTACGCCGCGAGCGCGCGTACCCGCTCCTGGTGCTGGTCGTGCCCCACGATCACCGGCGGCTCGTTGTACGGCATCGCGTCGGACGAGCGCCGCAACTTGATGTACTGGCCGCAGGCGTCGATCGCGTACGGTTCCATGTCATCCTGCAGCGCCCCGATCACCGTGATCCCGTACGTCTCCCCGATCCTCCTGAACAGCGCCACCGCCTCCCTGCGGTGCTCCTTGCCCAGGTTGCGCCCCAGCTCGTCGAGCACCAGGCACAGGTGCCCGCCACCGGAGGAGGCGATGGCCGCCGCGCACACCAGCTTGACCGCCTTCTCGTCCATGAGCGCGGTGTTGGCCCGCCGGTTGTAGGGCACGAACCCCTGCCCCTCGCCGCGCCGCCACTTCGGCGTCACCCGCCACTGCCAGCGCTGCTCGGGATCGGCGGGCGCGGGCGGCACGGGGAACTCCAGCGTCGCGCCGTAGCCGCCGTACGAGGTGTCGAGCTTCTCGAACTCCTCCGCCACCCGGGTCAGCCGCGCCTTGATCGCCGCCGTCAGCGCCGCCCGGTGCACGGCCGTGGACTGCGCCGCCTCCTCCGCGCCCCTGGCCGCCGCCGCCAGGTCGCGCTGCCTGGAGACCAGCTGGGCCTCGATCTGCCGGCGCTGGTGGCGTTCGTACTCCTCCTGGCCGCGCAGATAGGAGGCCAGCGCCCCGCACACCGCCGCGAACGTCGCCTGCTCGCGCGCCGTGCTGCCGCCCCGCTCCTCCAGCAGGAACCGCAGCTCTTCAGGGACCTCCGCGTCGTCCTCGGGGAACGTGTCGCGCAACGCCTGGTCGAGATGGCGTTCGGCGATCCGCCACCACTCCTCCGCCGTACGGGGCCGCTCCTCCTCGGGCAGCGCCGCCAGCCATTCGCGGGCCGTCTCGACCGTGCCGCCCCAGTCGGCGGCCATCGCGTCGAGCTTGAGCGACTCGCGTTCGGCGGTGACCTTCGCCGCCTGGTCGCGAGCCTGCGCCCGCTCGGCCTCGTGCCGCTGCCGCCGCCCCTCCAGGCGTTCGATCTCCATGTCACGGGTGCGGGCGCGGAAGTCGAGCGACCCCGCCTGCCGTTCCGCCTCGGCGACCTTCGGCGCGAGCTCCTCGATGGCGGCACTGAGCTCGGCGAGCCTGGTCCGGCGCCGGCCCAGCTTCGCCTCCAGTTCCTCCAGGCGCACCCCGGCCCTGGCTCCTTCCAGCCGGCGCTGCGCCTCGGCGACCGCCTCCTCGCCGTCCCGCACGGCCTGCGCGGCGCTCTCCTGTACGTCCTTCGCCCGGTTGAGCCGCTGCTCGGCGGCCTTGATGCGGGCCTCACGCCCGGTCGCCACCCCGTCGAACGCGCCGACGACGCTCACCCCGGCGGCGCTCACCAGCACGGACCCGGGCAACTGCGCCAGGGCGGATGCGGCGGCGTCGAGCTGTGCCGCGTCCACGATCACCGCATGCTCGTTCGGCCACCCCCGCACCTCACCCAACGCCACCGAACCCGGCCGCCCGCCGTCCGACGTCTCGCCCGACATCTCGTCCGACGTCGCTGTCGATGTCGCTTTCGACGTCCCGACCGGCTGTCCGACGGTCTTGCCGTAGCGCGCCTTGAGCGCGGCGCCCAGCCCTGCGGCCTTTCCGGCGTCTCCGGCCTTTCCGGCGTCATCGTCGTCCGGCGCCGTGGGCGGGGCGGACCGCTGAGCCGCCTCGTCACCTTGCTCCCGGCCGGAATCGTGGACGGGGCTCGCGTGGTCACGGGCCTGTTCGGCGACGTCGAGGGCGTCGAGCAGGCCCGTCGCGCCGATGCCCGCCGCCGTCAGCGCGTTGAGCTGGGCCGCAGCCGGCCCGCCTTCGGCGTCGTCGAGAGCCGCCTGTGCGGACGACACCTCCTGGTCGGCCACCCCCAGCGCCTTGAGCGCCTCGTTGAGCCGCAGTTGCACCTCCCGCAGCTCGCGTTCGGCCGTGGGCACGTCACGCCCGTCGGCGAATCTGCGGCTTTCCTCCAGCGCCGGCATCAGCCCCCGCAACTCGTCGGCGGAGTTCTCCGCGACCGCGCGGTCGGCGTCCAGCTTCGCGGCGCGCGCCTGCATCGCCGCCAGTTCCTTGCGCGCCTGGGAGACCTGCCGGTCGAGGGTGTCCTCCCGCAGGGTGGTGATCTCCGCCTTGACCATGGCGATCGCCTCGGCGGCCGCCTCGCCGGCCACCTGGTGCCGCTCAAGGTCGGCGGCCAGCACGTCGTCCTTGCCCGCCGCGTCGGCGAGCTTGCGCGCCTGCCTGCCCCGCCAGCACCGCAGGGCGTCCGCCAGCCGAACCCTGGCCTGGTCGCGCCGGTCGAACGTGGTCAGCAACGCCTTCGACTCCGACTCGAACTCGGCCAGCCGGTCGGCCGCCTGCGCCGCGCGCACCCTCCTTGCGTGCTCGTCGCGCCGGGCCTCCCGCTCCTGCTCCAGCTCGGCGTCGAGCCCGGTGAGCGCGGCGATGGCCTCGAAGACCCGCTCGGGGGAGATCTCGTTGAGCGGCTGGGACAGCAGGTTGGTGGCGACCTTGCTGCGTACGGACGTGGACAGGAACGACACACACCTGATCCGGTCGCCGTAGAGCACCTTGGTCAGGTCGCGGGCCACGACGTCGCGCCGCCCGGCCGACTTCGGCAGCGACGCCCAGATCTCGTCGGCGCGGGCCACCCGCTCGGCCTCGGACGGGGACGCCGCCAGCTGCACGCCCTCCCGCCACCTGATCTCCAGGTGCGGCGCCTCCTGGTTGACCTTGAGCCACACGGTCAGCGCCCCGCCGGAGGTGTCGGGCACCTCGAACAACTCGGCGCCCGCCCCGGACTGCTCCAGCACGAACCCACCGTCTCCGGGCACCACCTCCTCGGACACGGCCTCCTGCGGCGTGACCGCTCCGGCCTGCGCGTCGTGGGGCGTGGGGGCGGTGCCCTGGTCTGCCGGTGCGAAACCGTCCATGCCGGGCGGAGCGAACACGCCCACGATGTAGCCGTGGTCGGCGCTCGCCCACTGGCGGGCGCCGGCGCCGCTGGCCAGCTCGGCGTTGAACAGCAGCTCGGAGACCGCCTTCGCGCCGGACGCGAACCGCCACTGCTCGTCACCGAGCAGCGCCGTGATCGAGGCGATGAATGATGATTTGCCCGCTCCGTTGGAGTCCTTGGGCCCGGCACCGGCCACGACGATCAGCGTGCCGGGCACGGTGGGCACCGGATGGGTCGACAACCGCGAGATGTTGACCGCTTGCACGGCGATCAGCACACGGTCCCCGACGACGTTCTCCACCTGCGACGACACTCGAACCCCCGTTACCCTTCCATCCGTCATCTTCACCGCGCCGACCCACGCGCACGTCCGGCCGCCGTCACTTCGCAGTCCCGCGCCCGCTCGGCCGTCCTCGCCGTGCCGACCTGTCGGCGTCCGGCCGCCCTCACTGTGCCGACCTTCGCGTGCGTACGGCCGCCGCCAGCGGAGTGCTCGGCCCGGCCGCCAGGATCAGCTCTTCCTGCAACCGCCGCCGGGCGGCCGGAGTGAGCCGGTGGAACTGCGGCCCCGGCACGTAGCCGCCCGCCTCCTCACCGGCCTTCACCTGGCCCAGCAGCCCCGCGTGCCGCAGCGTGCGCAAGGCCGCCTCCAGCTCGCCGATCGGCAGCTGGGTATGGCGGCGCAGCTCGTCGACCGGGGTGGGATGCGGTGAGAGCCAGGAGTCCTCGGGCAGCAGCCCCTCGGCCCTGGGGATCGCCACGGAATGCACCAGGACGAGCGTCAACACCGCCCGTTCGCTCACCCCGAGCCGCGCCCCCGCCTCCCGCAGCGCCCGCCGCCGCC
>NZ_SMLD01000290.1:0-6385 GCF_004352805.1 Nonomuraea mesophila | reverse complement strand
GGGCCGGGGCGTTCTTCCTGCTGCTGGACGAGCCCGAGGTGTACGGCCTGCCGCCGGATCCCGTGGTGACCACCCGTGACCTGCCGGCCATGTGGCGCTGGGCGGGCGCGGCCGCGGTGTCGGCGATGGGCGCCGTGGCCCTCGCCTTCCTCGGGTCGTCGCGCGGAGGGGGGCGGCGGTGAGGCGGGAGCGGGCGATGGTGCCGGAGGCGGAGTTCCGGTCCTACTACGGCCGCCCGGTGCTGAAGCCGCCCGTCTGGCACGAGCCCCACATGCCGACATATCTGTATCTGGGAGGAGTGTCGGGGGTGTCGTCCGCGATGGCCGTCATGGCCCGGCTCACCGGCCACGACCGCCTGGCCCGTACGGCCGGCGTCGCGGCGGCGGCCGGCGCGTCACTCGGAGCCGCCCTGCTCTCCGCCGAGCTGGGCAGGCCGGAACGGTTCCTCAACATGTTCCGGGTCTTCAAGCTCAGTTCCCCGATGAGCGTCGGCTCGTGGCTCCTCGCCGTTCAGGGCGGGCTGTCGGCCGCCGCCCTGGCCGGTGACCTCGCCGGTGACCTCGCCGGTGATCTCCCGGGCGGTCTCCCGGGTGAACTCGGCGGTGGCCTGACCGGCGTCCTGCCGGTCGCGGGCGACGCGGCGCTGCTGGCCACCGGGCTGACCGGGCCGCTGACCGCCACCTACACCGCCGTCCTGGTCGCGGACACGGCCGTGCCCGCCTGGCACGAGGCGTACCGGGAGCTGCCGTTCCTGTTCGCGGGCAGCGCGATGGCCGCGGCGGGCGCGGTCGCCATGCTCGGCACGCCCCGGGCCCAGGCAGGTCCTGCCCGTGCCGTGGCCGCGCTCGGGGCCGCCACGGAGACGGTCGCGGGGGAGGTGCTGGAGCGGCGGCTCGGGTTCGTCGGGGAGCCGTACCGCAAGGGGCGGGCCGGCCGGCTCATGCGGGCCGCGCGCGTGCTCACGGCCGGGGGCGGGCTGCTCGCGGTGGTCGCGGGACGCAGCCGCGCCCTCACCGCCCTGGCCGGGATCGCCCTCACGGCGGGCTCCCTGTGCACCCGCTTCGGCATCCTCGAAGCGGGCCGCGCCTCGGCCGCCGACCCGAAATACACGGTCGTCCCCCAGCGCCGCCGCCTCGACGCCCGGGCCGACGCCGTACCGAAGGACGCCTGAGGTCCTGGTCCCGGCGCTCGACCGAGGGGCTGGAAGCCGGGACGGCTTCCAGCTTCCAGCCCCTCGCCCTCAGCGCAGGCGCAGGTGGGGGCCGTCCAAGGGGACCAGCTCGCCGATCACGGGCGCGCCCGGGACCTCGCCGGCGACCAGCAGGCCACCCGAGGTCTGGGCGTCGGCCAGCAGCAGGAGCTCATCCTCGCCGAACCCGCCGGGGTCGAGCCGCGGCCGCACCCAGTCGAGGTTGCGGCGGGTGCCGCCGCTCACGTGGCCGTCGCGCAGCGCCTGCCGGGCCCCCTCCAGGTACGGCACCGCCGCGACGTCCACCACCGCCGTCACGCCGCTCGCCCTGCACAGCTTGTACAGGTGCCCGAGCAGCCCGAACCCCGTCACGTCGGTGGCGCACCGCGCCCCGGCGGCCAGCGCGGCCCGCGACGCGTCGCGGTTCAGCGTCGTCATCGTGCTGACCGCCTGCGCGGACACCTCGCCCGTCGCCTTGTGCCGCGAGTTCAGCACCCCGATGCCGAGCGGCTTGGTCAGGGAGATCGGCAGGCCGGGGTGGGCGGCGTCGATGCGCAGCAGGCGGGCCGGGTCGGCCAGGCCGGTGACCGCCATGCCGTACTTCGGTTCGGGGTCGTCCACGCTGTGACCGCCGGAGACGTGGCAGCCGGCCTCCCGCGCCACGTCCAGGCCGCCCCGCAGCACCTCCTCGACCAGGTCGAGCGGCAGCCGGTCGCGGGGCCAGCCGAGCAGGTTCACCGCCACCAGAGGCTCCCCGCCGACCGCGTATACGTCGGACAGGGCGTTGGCCGCCGCGACGCGGCCCCAGTCGTACGGGTCGTCCAGCACGGGAGTGAAGAAGTCGGCGGTCACCACGACCGCCCGGCCGCCGTCGATCCGTACCACGGCGGCGTCGTCCCCGTCGTCCAGCCCCACGATCAGTTCCCCGGCCGGTGAGCCGGTGGCGCGGGGATGCGGAGCCCCGAGGCCGGCGACGATGGTCTCCAGCTCGCCGGGCGGGATCTTGCAGGCGCAGCCGCCCCCGTGCGCGTACTGCGTCAGCCGCACCGCGCCGTGCGGGTTCGCTGGTGTCATGGCCGTCCTCACTGCGGTTTCGCGGGTGCCGCCGGGTCACCTACCCCGAGGTGGGTAGGTTCTCCCCTGGAGGCGTCTGGGCGCCTGGTGGCCCCCGCGGTCTTCAAAACCGACGAGGTCGAGGTTCTCGGCCTGGCGGGTTCGATTCCCGTCCGCCTCCGCTTATGTTCGGGAGCATGGACCGTCGCAGGCTGGTGCCGCGCACCGACGCCGTGCTGGCCGACCCGCGCCTGGTGGAGGCGGGCGGGCGGCTGGGCAGGCCGGTGGTCAAGGCGGCCGTGGCGGCGGCCCAGCACCGGGCGCGGCAGGGCGAGATCGGCCCGGACGACGTGGCCGACGCGGCGGTGGCGGCGCTCCCGGCGCGGGCGGCGAGCCTGCGGCCGGTCGTCAACGCCACGGGCGTGCTGATCCACACCAACCTCGGCAGGGCCCCGCTGTCGGCCGCGGCGGTCGAGGCGATGACCGCCGCAGCCGGGCCCGCCGACGTGGAGTTCGACCTGGTGACGGGTGCCAGGGCGCGGCGGGGACGCGGGGCGGCCCAGGCGCTGGCCGCGGCCGTGCCGGCGGCGGCGGACGTGCACGTCGTCAACAACAACGCCGCCGCCCTCGTCCTGGTCGCCACCGCGCTCGCCGCCGGGCGGGAGATCCTCATCAGCCGGGGCGAGCTGGTGGAGATCGGCGACGGGTTCCGCATCCCCGACCTGCTCGCCTCCACCGGAGCGCGGCTGCGCGAGGTGGGCACCACCAACCGCACCTCCGCCCGCGACTACGCCGACGCGGTGGGGCCGGCGACGGGGTTCGTGCTCAAGGTGCACCCGTCGAACTTCCGCATCGAGGGCTTCACCGGCGCGGCGGAGGTGCCCGAGCTGACCGGGCTCGGCGTGCCCGTCGTCGTGGACATCGGCTCGGGCCTGCTGGCGCGCGAGCCGCTGCTGCCCGCCGAACCCGACGCCACCACCATGATCGAATCGGGCGCGGACCTGGTGACGGCCAGCGGCGACAAGCTGCTCGGCGGGCCGCAGGCGGGGCTTCTCCTGGGCCGTGCCGACCTGGTCGAACGGTGCCGCCGCCACCCGCTCGCCCGCGCGCTGCGGGTGGACAAGCTCACCCTCGCCGCGCTGGAGGCGACGCTGCGCGGTCCCGTACCGCCGGTCTCGCAGGCGCTGCACGCCGACCCGGCCGCCCTGGCGAGGCGCGCGGCCGCCCTGGCCGGCCGTCTGGCGGGCGCGGGGGTCGACGCGCGGGACGTGCCGAGCACGGCCGCCGTGGGAGGCGGCGGGGCGCCCGGCGTGCGGCTGCCCAGCGCCGCCGTGAGCCTGCCGGAACGCCTCGCCGTCCCGCTGCGGACGGGCGACCCGCCGGTCGTCGGCCGCGTCGAGCACGCGCGCCTGCTGCTGGACCTGCGCACCGTCCCGCCCGAGCACGACGGCGACGTGGAGCGCGCGGTCCTGGCGGTCGCGGAGGTGCGGGGCTGATGCACGTCGTGGCCACCGCGGGTCACGTCGACCACGGCAAGTCCACTCTCGTACGCGCGCTCACCGGGATGGAGCCCGACCGGCTGGACGAGGAGCGCCGGCGCGGCCTGACCATCCAGCTCGGGTACGCCTGGACGGCCCTCCCGTCGGGGGAGCGGCTCGCCTTCGTGGACGTCCCCGGCCACGAGCGCTTCCTCGCCACCATGCTCGCGGGGGTGGGGCCCGTGCCCGCCGTCATGTTCGTGGTGGCGGCCGACGAGGGGTGGATGCCGCAGTCCGAGGAGCACCTGGTGGCGCTGGAGGCCCTCGGCGTACGCCACTGCCTGCTCGTGGTCACCCGGTCCGACCTCGCCGGCCCCGCAGGGGCGGTGGAACAGGCCCGCCCCCGTCTCGACGCCGCCGGCATCGGCGGGGTGGAGGCGGTCACCGTGAGCGGGCGCACCGGCCAGGGGCTGCCCGAGCTGCGGCAGGCGCTGGACCGGCTGGTGTCCGGGCTGCCCCGGCCCGATCCGGCGGCGGAGGTCCGGCTCTGGGTCGACCGGGCGTTCAGCGTGACCGGCAGCGGGACGGTGATCACGGGGACGCTGCCCGCGGGGACGGTCTCGGTGGGCGACGAACTGCTGCTCGCCGGCGAGCCGGTACGGGTCAGAGGCCTGGAGTCGCTGAAGGAGCCGCGGGACACGGTGAGCGGGGTGGCCCGGGTGGCGGTCAACCTGCGCGGCCACGACGTCTCCGGCCGGGGGGAGGCGCTCGTCACGCCGGGCGGCTGGACGTACACAGACCTGATCGACGTGAGCGTCCGCCCCGCCGGGGCGCCGCGGCACGAGAGCGCGGGGTTGCCCCGGAGACTGACGGTCCACGTCGGGTCGGCGGCGGTGGCGGCAGAGGCGCGGCACCTCGGCGGAAGCGTCGTGCGACTGCGGCTGGCCCGGCCGCTCCCGCTGCATCTCGGCGACGTGCTGCTGCTGCGCGACCCCGGGCGGGACCGGTCGGAGGTGCGGGTGCTCGCCGGGGCGAGCGTGCTCGACGTACGCCCGCCGGCCCTGGGCCGCAGGGGCGCCGCCCGCCGGCGAGCGGCCCTGCTGGAAGCGGCCCTGCTGGAGACCGCCGTGCCCGGCATGGCGTACGCGCTGCGCCTGCATCGCTTGTTGCGCGCCGTCGACCTGCGCGCCATGGGTGTTCCGCCGGACGCCCCTGGAACGTCGGGGGAGTGGTACGCCGACCCCGGCCACTGGAAGGAGCTGGGCCGGCGGCTGGTGGAGGAGGTCCGGAGGTACGCCGCCGGCCACCCCCTGGAGCCCGCCATGCCGGTGGAGGCGGCCCGCCACCGGCTGGGCCTCCCCGACCGGCGGCTGGTCACCTCCCTGGTACGGCCGCCGCTCGCGCTTCACGCAGGGCGGATCGTGGCGGGCCCCGCCGGCCTGCCGGAGCCGGTGGCCAGGGCGGTCGAGCGGCTGCGACGGGACCTGGCGGCGCGGCCCTTCCAGGCGCCGGACGCGGGACGCCTGGCCGGGCTGGGGCTGGGCCCGCGAGAGCTGGCCGCGGCCGAACGGGCGGGAAGCCTGCTGCGCGTGGCCGAAGGAATCGTCCTGCTGCCGGGCGCCGACGTACGAGCGGCCGCACTGCTGAGCCGGCTGCCGCAACCGTTCACGGTCAGCCAGGCCAGGCACGCACTCGCCACCACCCGCCGGGTCGTCGTGCCGCTGCTCGAGCACCTCGACCGGGCCGGCCTCACCGAACGTCTGGACGAGGTGCACCGCCGCTGCAGATGATCGCGCCTCAGCGCCCGGCGGGCTCGAACAACTCGACGAAATTGCCGGCCGGGTCGGCGAGCAGGATCTGGCGCCCGCCCGGTCCCGCGACGACCTCGCCGCGGAAGGACAGCCCGGCGGCGCGCAACCGGTCGATCTCGGCGTCGAGGTCGTGGACGGTGAGATGGATGCGGTTGCGGCCCGGCGCGTCGGATCCCTCGGGCGTGGCCCGGGCGCCGGAGCTCTCCGGCCCGGACAGCAGTAGCCGCAGCGGGCCGCGTACCACGTCGGCGAAGGCGGGCGCCGGGTGGGCGCGCAGGGTGAAGCCGAGATAGGTGGTGTAGAAGCGCACGGCTGCGGCCACGTCGTCGACGATGTAGCGCACGCCGGCGGGTTCGGACGGTGTGGTCATGACGGAACCTCCGGGGTCGTGGCAGGGGTGAGGACGGGCAGCAGGCGGCGGATGCGGGTGTCGAGCTCCCGTGCCGTGTCCACGAAGGCGGGGTAGCTCACCTGGTCGTCGCCGCCCGTCGCGGCAGGGTCGGGAATGCTCCAGTGCGTCGGCCGCGGCCGCTCGCCGAACGCGGGATGCGCCTCGCGGACCTTGTCGCACAGGCTGATCAGGTGAGAGAAACGGCGCGGGTCCACGGCGTCCAGGTGGCGCGGCCGCACGCCGGCGAGGTCGAGGCCGTACTCCTCGCGCAGGACGCGCACGGCGTTGGGATGCATGCGGGCTTTCGGGTGGCTGCCCGCGCTCATCACCTCCACGTGGCCGCCGCCGCGGTGACGCAGCAACGCGGCGGCGATCGGCGAGCGGGCGCTGTTGCCGGTGCACGCGAACAACACCCGCGGACGGACCGCGGCGCCGCCGGCCGGGGCAGAGGACGGGGCAGGGG
>NZ_SMLD01000028.1:0-73764 GCF_004352805.1 Nonomuraea mesophila | reverse complement strand
GGGCGGCGTGGCGGCCGGGCCGCAGTACGGGGTGCGGGCCCGAGCCCGGCGCGGGGCGGGGCACGAGATTCGGCATCGAGGAGCCTCCCGGCCCGGAGAACCCCAGGGGATCATCCTGCTGCCCCGTGATCGCCTCGCGCAGCGCGGTCACGAACTCCGCGCAGGTCGCGTACCGCTGCTCGGGCGCCTTGGCGAGCGCGCGCATCATCACGGCGTCGACCTGCGGCGGCAGCTCGGGCCTGAGCTGCGACAGGGGCGTCGGCTGCTCGGCCAGGTGGGCCCAGAGCAGCGCGATGTCGTTCTCCCGCTGGAACGGCAGCCGCGCGGACAGCGCCTCGTAGACCACGCACGCCAGCGCGTACTGGTCGCAGCGGCCGTCGATGTGCTCCTTGTTGATCTGCTCGGGCGACATGTAACGGGGTGTGCCGATGAACTGGTCGGTCTGGGTGAGCCCGGAGATGGACGAGCGGTGCTTGGTGATGCCGAAGTCGGTCAGGTAGACGTGGTCCCCGGCCAGCAGGATGTTGGCAGGTTTGACGTCGCGGTGGATCAGGTCGTGCGCGTGGGCGGCGTCGAGCGCGGCGGCGACCTGGGCGAAGATCCGGTTGGCCGGCCCGAGCGGCAGCGGCCCCCGGTCGTAGATGAGGCGGCGCAGGTCGAGTCCGTCGACGTAGCGCATGGCGATGTAGAGCACGCCGTCGGCGTCGGCGTTCGCCTCGTAGATCGGGATGATGTTGGGATGTTCGATGCTGGCCACCGTCCTGGACTCCAGGATGAACCGCTGCCTGAAGCGGTCGTCGACGCTGAGCACCGGGTTGAGGATCTTCAGCGCCACCCGGCGGCTCAGCCGGGGGTCGAGCGCCAGGTAGACGACGGCCATGCCGCCCTTGCCGACGATGTCCTCGATGTAGTAGCCGGCCACCTCCTGGCCGATGAGCGCTCTTTCGTTCACGTGCATCACGTCTCGGTGGGGTGGCCGCAGTAGCCGCAGAAACGATGCGCGGGGCCGAGCTTCATACCGCACGAGGTGCAGTATTTGATCGCCGGGTCCGGCGCGGTCATCACCTGCTGCTGCTGCGGAGCCACGTGGAACGGCGGGGAGCGCCGTACGACCACGGTCTGGTGGGCACCGTCGTCGAGCGGTGGACCGGCCGCGGGTGGCTGTGCCAGTGCTGTCACCCCTTCAGGAGCGCGGCGACGCCACAGCAGATACGCCCCGCCGCCCGCGGCCACGAAGAGAATCGCGGCCGCGAGGAGGAACGGCCACAGCGGTGTGGAACCGGCCGGCGCGGCCGCCGCCTCCCGCGTGCCCTGGTCCTCGGGGCCGCCCCGCTTGGCCAGCGAGGTCTTGAGCAGTTCCGCGGCCACCACGTTGCCCGGGTAGAGCTCGAGCACCCGCTGGAACCCCGGCGCCGCCTCGGTGAAGTAGTTCGTGTGGTAGCGGGTCAGCGCCGCTTCGAACGCCGTGTCGATCGCGCCTCTGCGCGCCTCGACCCCGGCCTCCGTGAGGATCTTCGTGATCTCCCTGACGCCGATCATCCTGGCCTGGTCGCCGCCGCCGACGAGCAGGCCGATGACGTGGCCGTCCTTGTCGCCGATGACGGGGGCCCCGATCATGCCCTTGTCGGCCAGCCCGCCCAGCTTGACCGGCTCGTCCACCTTCTTCTCCGGGTCGGAGAAGGGCCTGCCGGTGTCGCCCGACGTGCCGCCCTTGCCGAGGTGGGCGATCTCGACGGTGTGGGTGGTCTTGGGGCCGGGAC
This sequence comes from Nonomuraea mesophila, assembly GCF_004352805.1. Lineage (NCBI taxonomy): Bacteria > Bacillati > Actinomycetota > Actinomycetes > Streptosporangiales > Streptosporangiaceae > Nonomuraea > Nonomuraea mesophila. Next base: position 72,004 of record NZ_SMLD01000028.1, on the reverse strand, counting down.
GGCCGAGGAAGCCGGCCACGCTGGTGGGCGAGCCCTGCTGCTCGGGCACCTTGTCCGCGAGCGGCGCCGTGGGCATGCCGACACTTCCCGTCACGGGGTCGAGCGGCACGAGCAGGGCGGCGCTGTCGGGTTTCGGCCCGGCCTTGGCGAGCTTGAGCTTGTAGCCGTCGGCGCTGGCCGGCGAGACGTTGGGGAAGGCCGTGATCTCCGTGGTCACGTCGATGATGCAGGTGGCGGTCTCGCTCTTGGGCGGATAGCAGTCCTGCAGGTGCCGGTCGAGCAGGTCGTCGGAGAGCTTGTGTTTCTTGTCGTCGGCCGGGATCCTGACGTCGTGGTGCTCGGCGAAGATCGTGTTGGCGGCGCGTACGGCGACGTCGTCGTCGTTCACCGCCAGGCGGCGCAGCGCGACGACGCTCCCGTCGGGGTTGACGACGGTGCCCGTGCCTTCGGCGAACGGGAAGTTGTAGGACCGCTCCACATGTTTGAGCCGGCCGACGTGGTCGAGCAGAGTGATCTCCACGTGGGACACGGCCTCCAGCCGCACCACGGCCGGGCTCACCAGGTCGGTGATCCCGCTCGGGTGCTCGTGTGCGGCGACCGGTATCGCGACCAGCACGAGCGCCGCCGCGACGCCACTGGCAAGAGCTCTGAGGCGCGCCATCTCTCCGCTCCAAACCGCAGGATTAGAACCAGCGTCCCAATCAGGTGCCGTAAGTCAATAGACGACTACGTAGACAAGCGCTTGCTCGGGGACATAACGTACGCGGATGGGGTTCGTGATCGGCGTCGACGTCGGTGGCACGTTCACCGACGTGGTCCTTCGCGCCAAGGAGAGCCGGCGCGGCGCATTGGCCGTGGCCAAAGTATTGAGCACCCACTACGACCCCATCGCGGGAATCCTCGCCGGTGTTACGCGCGCCCTCGGCGACCGCGACCCTGCCCAGGTCGAGCGCGTGGTGCACGCCACCACGCTGGCGACCAACGCGGTGCTCGAACGCACCGGCGTGCGAGTCGCCTATGTCACGACACAGGGCTTTCGTGCCACCATCCCGCTCGGCCGCTACGCCCGGGTCGAGGAGGACCGCTACGACCTCCGCTTCACGCCGCCGCCCCCGCCCGTGGCCCCCGGCGACTGTTTCGAGGTGGTGGAGCGGATCTCCGCGCGCGGCGCCGTACTGACGCCGCTGGACCCCGGGTCGGTGCGGGAGGCCGCCGCCGGGATCGCCCGGCGCGGCATCGAGTCGGCGGCGGTGTGCCTGCTGCATGCGTACGCCAATCCCGCGCATGAGCGGCAGGTGGCGGCGATCCTGCGCGAGTCGGTGAAGAACGTGGTGACGTCCTCGGACGTCTGGCCGGAGATCCGGGAGTACGAGCGCGCCACCACCACCATCATGTCCGCTTATATCGGTCCATTGATGGCTTCCTATCTGTCGCGGCTCCGGGAACGGCTGGCCGGCATCGGCATCGAGGCTCCCATCCACGTCATGGAGTCCGGCGGCGGCGTCATCTCCGCCGAACTGGCCGCCCGGCGCGCGGTCGCCACGATCGAGTCGGGCCCCGCCGCGGGAGTCCTGGCCGCGGCCGGCGCCGGGTATCCGGACGCCATCTCGTTCGACATGGGCGGCACGACGGCCAAGGCGTGCGTCGTACGCGGCGGGCGGCCCGAGATCACCCACGAGTTCCACGTGGGCGGCAAGGGCAGCTTCGGCGGGCGGCGGGCCGGCACCGGCGTCCCCATCAAGACCCCCGCCATCGACCTGGCCGAGGTCGGGGCCGGCGGCGGCAGCGTGGCCTGGCTCGACCCCGCGGGTGCGCTGCGCGTGGGGCCGCGCTCGGCCGGGTCCTCTCCTGGGCCCGCCTGCTACGGCCTGGGCGGCCGCGAGCCGACCGTCACGGACGCGAACCTGGTGCTCGGCTACCTCTCCTCCGCCTCCATCCCGCTCTCCCCCGGACTCGCGGGCGAGGCGCTCGACCGGCTGGCCGGGCCGCTCGGCGTGCCAAGGGAGCGGGCGGCGTACGCGGTGCACGAGATCGTCAGCGCCTCGATGGCGTCGGCGGTGCACGTGGTGACCGTCCAGCGCGGGATCGACCCCCGCGGCTTCGCCCTGGTCGCCTTCGGCGGCGCGGGGCCCACGCACGCGGCCCGGGTGGCGGAGCGGTTCGGGATCGGCACGGTGGTGGTGCCGCCGTACTGCGGAGTGGCGTCGGCTGCCGGGCTGCTGTCCGGGGAGCTCTCGACGGACCGTGTCCTGTCCCGCCTGGACGCGCCCGATCCCGAGGCGGTCTTCGCCGCTCTCGCCTCGGAGGCGGCCACGGACCTCGGGGTCTCACCCGGATCGCCGGGCGTGCGGGTGTCACGGTCGGTGGACGTACGGTTCCGGGGTCAGTCGCACGACCTGACCGTCCCGTGGAGCGCCGACCGCGCGCTGCTGGAGTCCCGTTTCTTCCAGCGGTACGCCGAGGTCTACGGCTTCACCCAGCCGGGCGCGATCGAACTGGTCGGCTACCGCGTCCGCGTCACCGTGCCCCCGAAAACGCACCCGAGAACGAACATGAAGAGCTGCCCTCCTGCGTACGAGCCGGCCCCGGGGCGCGGCGGGCGTACTTTCCCGAGACGGACGGGTACGTGGAGGTGCCGGTGCACACCAGGAGCACCATGGGCGCGGGCCTGCGGGGCCCCGCCCTCGTCGAGGACGCCGAGTCGGCGATCGTCGTGCCGCCCGGATGGAGCGCCACCCTCACCGGGTCCGGCGCCGTACGCCTGGCCAGGAGCCTGCCATGACCGACCCGCTCACCGCGGAGGTGCTGAGGAACGCCCTGGTCGTCGCGGCGGAGGAGGCGAGCATCGTGGTGGTGCGCGCGGCGTACTCGACGTTCATCGTGGAGGGCTCCGACGCCTGCGCCGCCGTCCTGGACGCGCGGGGGCGGCTGGTCGCCCAGTCCATGGCCACCACGCTCATGAACAGCATGGCGCTCAGGACCGCGCTCCCCGAGCTGGTCAAGGACTTCCCGCTGGAGACGATGCGGCCGGGCGAGGTGTACGCGCTCAACGACGCCTACCGGGGCGGCGTGCACACCAACGACCTGCTCGTCTACCGTCCCGTCTTCGTCGGCGGCGTCCCCGCCTACTTCACGGCCACCATGATCCACGTGTCCGACCTGGGCGGGCTCTCGGCGGGCGGCATGGCGCCCCTGGCCACGGACATCTACCTGGAGGGCCTGCAGCTCCCCCCGGTGCGCCTGGCCACGGAGGACGGCATCGACCCGGCCATGGAGGCCGTGCTGAGGGCCAACAGCCGCACCCCTGACAAGGTCATGGGCGACGTACGAGCGCTGGTGGCCGGCACGGCGGTGGCGGCAGGGCGGATGGAGACGCTGATCGGCGAGTACGGCGAGCGGGGCCTGGCGGACGGCGTCGACGCCTACCTGGACCACACCGAGGCCAGGACCAGGGCCGCGCTCGCCGAGCTGCCGCGGGGGCGGTTCGAGGCGTCGTACCCGATCGACGACGACGGGATAAATCCCGAAAAATCACATCGCGTTCGGGTGGCCGTCACGCTCGGCCCGCAGCGGGCCGTGCTCGACTTCGCCGGCACCGGCCCGCAGGTCCCCGCCGCCATCAACGCCTCGGCCTCCCAGTCCCTCGCCGCCGCCGTCTTCGCGCTGCGCTGCTTCCTGGACCCGGCGATCCCCATGAACGACGGCTGCCTGCGCGCCATCGACGTGCGCCTGCCCGAGTGCTCCCTGCTCAACGCCCGCTCCCCCTACCCCTGCGGCGGCCGGTACGTCCCCATCTACGCCGCCATGGAGGCCGTCTTCCAGGCCATGTCGGACGCGGTGCCGGAACGGGCCATCGCGGCCAGCGGCATCCTGCAGCCGTTCTCGATCGCGGCGGTGGACGCGCCGTACTGGATCCACCTCTCGTACGACTTCGGCGGGGTGGGCGCCCGGCAGGGCCTGGACGGGCCGGACGCGACGGGTGTGCACTTCGGGATCGGCCGCAACTCGGTGCCGCAGGCCGAGCCCGTGGAGAGCCGCTGCCCGCTGATCGTCGAGTCGGTCGAGACGATCCCCGACTCGGGCGGACCCGGACGTGACCGGGGCGGGCTGGGCTCGCGCACCGTCTACCGTTTCCTGGCCGGCTGCCACGTCACCACGCGCGGCGACCGGCTCCGGCTGGCGCCGCCGGGCCGCGACGGCGGGCTGCCGGGACGGCCGGGCGGGTTCTTTAAGCGTCATCTGGACGGGACGGTCGAGCGCCTGGCGTCGAAGGTCAACAACGTGCGGTTCGCGGCGGGCGAGGCGTTCATCGTGGAGACCACGGGCGGGGGCGGCATCGGCCCGCCGGGCGAACGCGACAGGCAGGCGCTCCTGGCCGACCTCGAGGCGGGGCGCGTCACCCCCCGAGGAGCGGCCGAGGACTACGGGGTCAGCCTCTGGGACGCATCAACCGGGCGGGATCGAAGGTCACGGAGAAGGGAGCCGACAGGGTGACCAGGTTTCCGGCCTTGTGAACGGCGGGTCCCGCGTAGGAGTGGCCGTCGAGTTCGTAGACGTAGATTCTCGGCCCTTCCATGGGCTCGACACGCCAGTAGAGGGGAATGCCCGCTTCGGCGTAAGCCTCCACCTTGGCCGCTCTGTCGACGGACTTGCTGCTCGGACTGACCACCTCGACGGCGAGGAGCAGATCGCCGGGTGAGTACATCAGGTCCACCCCGTCGGACACTTCCTCGGGGACTACGACGAGGTCGGGTATGTAGAAGTTCTCGTTGCTGTAGCCAACGTTGACCGTGGTCAGGCACTCCAGTTCGGGCGGCGCCGCGCTCTGGAGGGTGATCATCAGTCGGGTGATCACACGCTGGTGCAGGGGGGTGGGGGCAGGGCTCACTAGTAGGCTCCCGTTGAAGAGCTCGTAGCGGTTCCCGTCGTCGGGAAACTCGAGCAGGTCGTCGACGGTGAACGGCGGCGCACCCGGGAGAACCGTGCGCCTCGTGGTCGGCCCTTGGGCGGCCGTTCCGCTCTTCGGTTCGATCGTCGCCATTGCGGTCACCCACTCAGTATCGGGAGCCTCGCCCTCGCCCACATGCTACTTCGCCGAAAATCCTCACGTGGAGTGACGGGGGCGCCACGCTTCGGCGCCGCGCCGGACCGCCCGGTGCACCGCCCGCGCGACCCGTGCCCCCCATTCCGAGCGCGGCCCGCCGAAGACCTCCGGCGTTCCGGCGGCGGGCACGGCGACGGGCACGGCGACGCAGACCGCGTCGGACGCCGTGCCCGTGCACGGGAAGCCGGCCTCGATGAGCGCCTGCGTCTTCGCCTCCGTGACCGTCATGACCGTGTTGACCAGGGCGGCGTCCGTCATCGGGACCGGGAGCACGGTGACGATGTTGACCGTGCCCGCCCGCATGGGCGCGAGCTCGGGATCCTCGGCGCCCTCGGGGGCGGCGGCCCAGGTGGGCACCCGCAGCCCGACGGTGGCCACCGCCTCCACGCCGCCGTCCGCGGCCCGCGCGTAGCGGTCGACGGACGCGGCGGTCATCATCCCGACCCCGTCTCCGTCAGGGCCTAACGACCGCAGGTGCTCGGCCGGGTCCATGCGCGCGTAGCCGGCCACGACCTGCGCGTTCAGCACCCACGCGCGGGTCCCGATCCCTCCGCCCAGCATCGCGGAGGAGATCATCCGCCACCCTGGCCCGAACTCCCACAACAGCGACCCGAGCCTGGTCCCCTCCTCCACCCGGTACGTCAGCTTCACGGTCTTCCTCTGACCAGGTGCACCACGGGCCGCCCGTCGGGGCCAGGCTCGATCTTCACCTGGGCGTCGAAGTGCCGTCCCACCAGCGCCTCGGTCAGCACCTGGGCGGGCTTGCCCGCGGCCACCGCGCGCCCTCCGGCCATGAGGAGCAGGGAGTCGGCGTACAGGCCGGCGACGGTCAGGTCGTGCAGGGTGGTGACGACGGTCAGCCCGTCGGCCCGGCGCAGGCGGTCGACCAGCTCCAGCACCTGCTGCTGGTGCCCGAGGTCGAGCGCCGTCGTCGGCTCGTCGAGCAGCAGTACGGGAGCCTCCTGGGTGAGCGCCCTGGCCAGCACCACCCGCTGCCGTTCCCCGCCGGACAGCTCGCCGACGTGGCGGCCGGCCAGCTCCGACAGGTCGAGCCGGTCGAGCACGGAGGCGGTGACCCGCCGGTCGTGCCCGCTCTCCCTGCCGAGGTAGGGGATGTACGGGGTACGCCCGAGCAGCGCGTAGTCGAAGACCGACATGTCAGCCGGCAGGGCCGGGGACTGCGGCGCGTACGCCACCAGCCTGGCCCGCGCGCGTGGCTTGAGCGCGGCGGCCGGCCGGGAGTCGATCGTGACCTCGCCCCGGTGCGCGACCAGGCCCATGACCGCTTTGAGCAGCGTGGACTTGCCGGCGCCGTTGGGCCCGATGACGGCCAGCCATTCGCCGCGGTGCACGTCGAGCCCGACGTCGGCGACGACGTCACGCCCGCCGAGCCGCACGGAGACGGCCGATGCCCCGATCATGTGCCCGATCATGTGCCCGATCATGTGACCGCCCGCCTGGTCATGCGGAGCACGCCGACGAAGAACGGCGCCCCCACGAACATGGTGACCACGCCGATCGGCAGTTCGGCGGGGGCCAGCACGGTGCGGGCGACGAGGTCGGCCAGCACCAGGAAGGCCCCGCCGCCGATCATCGAGAGCGGCAGCACGCTGCGGTACGAGCCGCCCGCCAGCCGCCTGACGACGTGCGGGACGACGATGCCCACGAAGCCGATCAGCCCGCTCACCGCCACGGCCGAGGCGGTGGCCAGCGACGCCGCCAGCAGCACCGTGAACCGGACCCTGGAGGCCCGCACCCCGAGGCTGGTGGCCTCCTCGTCGCCCACGGACAGCACGTCGAGCATCCTGCCGTGCAGCAGGAGCAGGACGGCGGAGACGGCGGCGTACGGCAGGACCATCCAGAGCTGGTCCCACCCGCCGCCGACGTCGCCGAGGATCCACGAGTAGATGCGCTGCAGCTCCTCCACCTTGAACTGCTGGACGAACGTCTGGATCGCGGTCAGGAACGACGTGACCGCCACCCCGGCCAGCACCAGCGTGGCGGTGCCGCCCGCGCGCCCGGCGGTGTTGCCGAGCGTGTAGGCCAGGAACACGCCGCCGACGGCCCCGGCGAAGGCGGCGATCGGCACGCTGCCCTCCGCCGCGGGCAGCAGCACGATGACCGCGGTCGCCGCGAGCCCCGCCCCCGCGGCGGCGCCCAGTAGGTACGGGTCCGCCAGCGGGTTGCGGAACACCCCCTGGTATCCGGCCCCCGCCATGGCCAGCAGCCCGCCGACCACAGCGGCGACCAGGACGCGGGGCAGCCGCAGCTCGTACAGCAGCCCCTGCTCGACCGGGGCGAGCCCCGAGTCGACGTGGGCGAACGGCAGCCAGTCGGCGGCCTGGAGCACGACCTGCCACGGCGAGATGTCGGCGGCCCCGTCGAGCAGCCCGGCGACCATGGAGACGGCCAGCACGCCGAGAGCGCCTGCCACCCAGGCGGGTCTCGCCCTGGACGGGCGGGCCTGCGTCGTCACGGTCAGCTCGTGCCGTCCCCGGCGCCCGCCTTCGCCACGGCGGCGCCGATGGCCTCGGCCAGGTCGACGACGCGCGGCCCCCAGCGGGAGGCGATGTCGTCGTCGAGCTGGATCACCTGGTCCTTCTTGAGTGCCGACAGGTTCTTCCACCCGGGCCGCTCGGCCAGGGTCTCCTTGCTCTGCCCGCAGCACTTGACGTCCGCCAGGAAGATCAGGTCGGGGTCGGCCTGGGCGACGAACTCGGCGGAGAGCTTGGGGTAGCCGCCCGCGGACGCGGGCGCCTTGTCGGCGATGTTGGTGAGGCCGAACAGGCCGTAGATCTGGCCGATGTACGTCTCCGACGTCGCCGCGTACGGCGTCTGGTCGAGCTCGTGGTAGTAGGTGAGCTTGCTGTCCTTCGGCGCCTCGGCGACCAGCTTGTCCAGGGCCGTCTTCATGCCGGAGACGACCTCCTCGGCCTTGGCCTTGTTGCCGGTGGCGGCGCCGAACTCGACGATCTCCTCGTACGTGTCGTCGAGCGTGGTGGCGGCGGGCTGCACCAGGACGGGCACGTTCACCTTGCCCAGCTCGGCGACGATGTTGTTCAGGTCGTCGGAGACGACGACGAGGTCGGGTTTCTCGGCGACGATGGCCTCGACGTTGGGCTTGAAGCCCGACAGGGCGGTCTTGGGAGCCTCGGGCGGGTAGTTCGACTGGTCGTCGACCGCGACGACCTGAGAGCCGGCGCCGACGGCGAAGAGCGTCTCGGTGTGGCTGGCCGACAGCGAGACGATGCGCTCCGGCTTCTTGTCGATGGTGACCTGGCCGTTGCCCGCCTCGATCGTGACGGGGAACTCCCCGGAGGAGTTGGAGGAGGTGGAGGGAGCCGAGGACGCGGGGGCGGAGGAGGGGGTGGCTGTCGTGCCGGCCTGGCCACAGCCGGCCAGAACGAGCGTTCCCAGCAGCGCGCCCGCGAAGGCCGTTCGTACGGGCCTCACGAGTAGTCCTTTCACACTGTCGGAACCGAGAGACCCGCTTGGAGCGACGGATCACCCTTTTCCACGAGGGCTGATGACGTCGGCGCAGCGGCAGGCGACCTGGCTATGACAGTTGCGGGACAGCGCCGGATTCGCACCGGACTTCGCTGCAACGCTGCGCGTCGGACAAACGCTATCAATCCCCCTGTGGCGCCGGGCGTCAAGGGCCCAGTTGGGCCTCCGCCTCGGCGATGATCCGCTGGAGCCGGAGCCCGTGGGCGGCGTCGAGCGGGTGGCCGCCGCCGTTCCGCACGGTCTCCGCGAACTCCGCGGCCACGTTCTCGAGGGGGTCGTCGTCGAACGGCAGCAGCACGGCGTTGCCGGTGCGGCCGTACACGGCGAACGACGACGGAGGCAGGTCGCCGACCGCGGTCATGCACAGGGACGCCTCGCTGACGGCGCCGTTCTCGTGCTCCAGCAGCAGCCCGGTCCAGCCGAGCGGGTTGCCGTGGGCGCGCACGCCGCTCACCCGGCCGAGCGCGGCGTCCAGCAGGTCGATGACGTGCGGCCCGACGTCCAGCAGCGCGCCGCGTTCGAGCCGCCACGGGGTGGCGAAGTGGTGGTCGCCGAGGAGGGCGCCGGAGATGTTGGCGGCGTGGCCGCCGAACGCCTCGATCTCGGCGCAGCGGGCGAGGAAGATGCGGGTCTGGGTGGCGTACCTCATGGTGAGCACCATCTGGGAGGCGACGCCGGCTTCCGCGACGGCGGCGGCCAGGCGCTCGGCGTTCTCGAGCGAGTCGGCCAGCGGCTTCTCCAGCAGCAGCGCCTTGCCCGCGCGGGCGGCGCGCACGCCGATCTCGGCCTGTACGGCCGGCGGCACGCAGAACGCGACGGCCTCGCAGGCGTCGAAGAGCTCCTCGACCCGCTCGAACGCCGGAGCGCCGAACCGGGCGGCCGCCTCGGGCCTGCGGGCCCACACCCCGGCCAGCCGCGTGTGCGGCCCTCTGGTGAGCATCGGCACGTGCGCCATCTCCGCCCACGGCCCCGCTCCGACCAGCCCGACCGCCACCGGTTCCATGCGCCCCCCTAAGTCTTCGCAAACCTCACGATATTGGACATCAATCCCCCACATTGAACCTGCAAACGCTCTCTTGTGCCGCAAAAACCGATTCGAACGCTTCTCCGCCTCGGCGCTGCCTAGCATGATCGCCGTCCATCGCCCCCACCCGCGGCAAGGGTGCGACCAACGCGATAAGGCAGGATTTAGTGCTAAAAAGCCTCTTTTGTATAGCTATAGCGGGTTTGCTCGTCAGCACTTCGGCGGCGGCGCCCGCGAGCGCCGCACCGGCGCCGATCGACTGGGCGGCATGCGGCGAGATCGGCGGCGAGTGCGCCACCATCAAGGTGCCCGTCGACTACGCCGACCCCTCGGGCCCCACCCTCGACCTGGCGATCGGCCGGTTGAAGGCAAGCGAGCCGGACAAACGCATCGGCGTACTGATCGTACATCCGGGCGGCCCCGGCGGCTCGGGGATCAGCCCGTTCATTCTCAACGGCGCCATCGCCCCCGACAGCGCGATGCGTAAATACTTCGACCTCGTCAGCCTCGACCCGCGCGGCGTCGGCCGCAGCACCCCGGTGCGGTGCAGCGCGGACGTGGTGAACGAGTCCCCGCTCACCTTCCCGGCGAACGAGGCGGAGTACCAGGCGTGGCTGGCCTACAACGCCAAGCTGTCGGAGGATTGCCGCGAGCACACCGGCGCGACCATCGATCACGTGCACACCACCAACGCGGCCCGCGACATCGACTCGATCCGCGCCGTGCTCGGTGAGCGGCAGATCAGCTTCTTCGCCCTCTCGTACGGCACCCAGGTCGGCCAGCAGTACGCCGAGCTGTTCCCCGGCAGGCTCCGCGCCATGGCCATCGACTCGAACATGGACCACAGCATCACCTCGGTCTTCCGCTACCTGCAGACGACGACCGAGGACCTCGAGGGCTCGTTCAAGGCGTTCGTACGCTGGTGCGACAGCACCCGGGCATGCGCGCTGAACGGCGAGGACGTCACCGGAGTGTGGGACGGCCTGCACGACCGGGCCGCCGCGGGCCGGCTGGACGACCCGGCGACCGGAGAGCCCATCACCGCGGAACAACTGCGCCTGACGCTGTTCGACGCGATGTACGACCCGGCGGGAAGCTGGTTCGACCTCGCGAGCCACCTCAAGACGCTCGCGGACGGCGAAGCGACGGCGCGCACGACGGCTAAGACGGGTAAGACGAGTAAGACGGGCACGACGGGGCCCAGGAAACGGCAGGAGACCGTCGGCTACGCCTATCCGTCCATCTGGTGCTCCGACTGGAAGTGGGAGGTCAGCGGCTTCGAGCAGCTCGACCAGTACCGCAAGCGGCTGGAGCGGCTCTACCCGCACACCAAGCTGTCGCCCTTCTGGTCCGACGTGCTGGTCTGCCTGAACTGGCAGGGCAAGGTGTCCAACCCGCAGCACCGCCTGGACATCACCGGCAACCCGCCGACCCTGCTGCCCAAGGCCCGCTATGACGTCGGCACCCCGGCGGCGTGGAACTACGGCGCCGCCCGGCAGATCCCGAGGACCACGGTGCTGGAGTACGACGGCGTGGGCCACGGCCAGTACCGCAACAGCACCTGCGCCCGTACGCACATCGAAACGTACCTGACCAGCCTGGTGCTGCCTCCGCGCGGCACGCGCTGCGCGGCCGAGTACCCCGACCGGCCGTCCGCCACGGCCAAGGCGGAGCGCGGGCCCCTGTCGCCGACGGGCCGCCCGCTGCACTGACCCGTACGGCCGGCCCGCGGTCATGACCTGCCTCCGGGCCGCGGCCGGCCGTACCGGATGATGGAGCCATGGACGAGATGCTGCTGCTGCGACACGGCGCGACTGAGTGGAGCAAGGTGGGCAAGCACACCGGCCGCACCGACCTGCCGCTGACCGGCGACGGCGAGGAGCAGGCCAGGGCGCTCGCACCGCTGGTCAAGGGCCGCGAGTTCGGCCTCGTGCTGGTCTCGCCCGCGCAGCGCGCGCGGCGCACGGCGGACCTGGCCGGGCTCAACGGCTACGACGTGGACGCCGACCTGTGGGAGTGGGACTACGGCGGCTACGAGGGCATCACCACCCCCGAGATCCGCGAGAGCCGTCCCGGCTGGTACCTGTGGCGCGACGGGGTGATCCCCGGCGACGCCGAGCACCCGGGCGAGAGCGCCGCCGAGGTCGCCGCCCGCGCCGACCGGGTGATCGATCGGGCGCGCGCCGCGCAGGGGCGGGTGGCACTGGTGGCGCACGGTCACTTCCTGCGCGTCCTGGCCGCCCGCTGGCTGGGGCTCGGCCCCGCCGAGGGCCGGCTGTTCAAGCTCGACACGGGCACCTACTCGCGGCTCGGTCTCGAGCACGCCGAACCGGTGCTCATGGCGTGGAACGCCCCGGTCGACTGCCTCCAGGCGCCCTGACCCGCGGTCAGGCCGGCACCTGGGCGGGTCGCGGGCCGCGCCCCGTGAGCCACTCCAGGACCCTGCGGTGGCCCGCGGCGGCGTCCTCGAAATGGCCCCAGTGCCAGTACCTCGGCTGGTCGCGGATGCCGGTCACCCACGTCCGGTAGGAGACGGCGGCGCCCGCGGCGGCGGGAGCCACGCCGTAGGTGCGGATCACGACCTTGCCGCCCGGCGCGAACAACACGTCGTCGGCGATCGGGTACAGCGTCATCTGGTCGAGCATGGCCCCGATCCTGGCCCGGGCGGGAGGCGGAGCGGTTACGCCTCCGGCTCGCCGCCGTTAAGCGGGCGAGCCGGAGGTGAACATGGTGTTACACGAGCAGTCCGTCGAACTCTCCGTCCTTCACGCCGAGCACCAGGGCCCGGATCTCGTCGCGGGTATAGATGAGTGCAGGGCCGTCGGGGAAACGTGAGTTGCGCACCGCGATGCCTCCATCGGGAAGCTCCGCGAGCTCCACGCAGTTGCCCTGCGAGTTGCTGTAGCGGCTCTTGCGCCAGGCGACCTGGGTGAGGTCCGCCGCGGGCATGCCGTTGTAGGTCTGGTTCATCTACATCTTTCTGAGAAGACCGCCGATGAGCTCGACGGTGCCCCCTGGCGTGGTGCTTTCCACGCACAGTTGCTCCATAGCCGTGAGATACGGATCGATGTCCTCACGTTTGTCCAGGTACAGGGCACCCCAGAGCTGCTCGACGTAGACAACGTCCGACAAGTCGGACTCGGGAAACCGCAAGATGCTGAACGCGCCCCCTTCAGCGGCGTGCTTGCCGAACCTGAAGGGCATCACCTGCAGGGTGATGTTGGGAAGGGCAGCGACCTCCAGCAGATGCTGGAGCTGCTCGGACATGACCTCTCGCCCGCCGATGGTCCTCTTGAGAGCCGCCTCGTCGACGACGGCCCACAGACGGGGCCCGTCCTTCTGCGTGAAGCGCTCCTGACGCTGCATGCGCATGTGCACGCGGCGCTCGATTCTCTCCGGGCTCGCATCGGGGTTGCCGAGCTGATAGACCGAACGCGCATACGCGGCAGTCTGCAGCAGGCCCGGCACGAACTGCACCTCATAGGTGCGGATCACGCTGGCGGCCTCCTCCAGGCCCACGTACGTGGTGAACCACGACGGCAACTCCGCCGAGTACTTGTGCCACCACCCGGGGGTGTTGGCCTCACGAACCATCTCCAGCAGGGCACGGCGTTCGGCATCGTCGACGACGCCGTACAGGGTGAGCAGGTCTTCCACGTCACGTGTCTTGAAGCCGACGCGCCCGAGCTCCATGCGGCTGATCTTGGACTCGGACGCCCGGATGTGAAATCCGGCCTGAGCACGGTCCAGGCCGCTGGCTTCACGCAGGCGCCTGAGACTCGCCCCCAGCATGATGCGCCGAACGGTCGAGCCGGAACCAGGCGGATCAATGGACACGTGCTTGCTCCTTGGTCGTTTCCTTGCGACTCAGTCTGTCACTTCACGGCCCAAAGATCATGGGCCGCGGACAAGATCCCCTTTCCCCCATATTGACCTTTTGGAGGAAACCGTAGCGCTTGCACGCGTTGTCTGCACGTGCATTCGCTCTTGCAGTTGCACGAGAGTTTGACGCAGAATGATCTACGTGCAATCCACCACGGCGCCCGGCCAGTGGACGACCTTCGATTGGTGGCCTCCGGTCGGCTGGTGGCCGGAGGCCGCCCGCGATCTGCTGGCCCCCGGCCCGTCGACGAGCGCCACGTTCGTGCTGCCGCCCACCGCTTCCTCCGTCCATTCGGCCCGGAGCTTCGGCGCCGGCGTCCTGACCGGATGGGGGCTGGGCGAACTCATCGAGAACATGGAACTGGTGGTCTCCGAGCTGGCCACCAACGCCCTGCGCCACGGTCTCTGCCTCGACGACCCGCGCCGCGAACGCGCCGTGCACATGTCCCTGGTCCGCCGCGGGCCGCTCGTGACCAGCGCCTTCACCGATCCAGGGTCATCGGTGCCGGTGCTGCGATACCCTGGGCCCCTTGACACCGGCGGCCTCGGACTCCACATCGTCGAATCACTCAGCCTCCGCTGGGGCTGGTCCGCACTCGCACCTCACGGAAAGATCGTCTGGGCAGTCCTCTCCTGACCGGGGGTGATCTGCATTACCGTGGATGGTCATGGCTCACGGTGAGTCCCTTGCGCGCGACCCCATGAGAGTGCTGACAGATGGAAGATCACCTGCTCGGCTGGCTGCGAACACTAGAGGAAGACCGGCTCGGCCGCGTCCTGGCCAACAGGCCTGACGCCATCGCCGCGCCGTGGCCACGGCGGCTCGACACCCTGGCCCAGCGGCTGGGCAACGGCTTCGCCGTCATGGAGACCCTGCGGAGGCTTCCCCTCCCCTGCCTGCAACTGGCCGAGGCCGCCCTGGCCATGACCCGTCCCACGGCCGACCGGCTGGCGGCCTTCGTCGACGCCCGGCCCGACGACGTGACCCCCTGGCTCGATCACCTCTACGACCACGCGCTCGCCTGGCCCGGCGACGACGGCGTGATCCATCTGGCCGAGGGCGTGACGCGCTGGTGGTCGGCGCCGCTGAGCCTGGGCGAGCCCCTCGACCACTACCTCAACTCCTGGACCATCAGCAACGACGCGCTGCACGCGCTCGCCCGCAACCTCGGTATGCCCGCGCAGGGCAACAAACGCCGCACGATCGCCCGGGTCACCGAGGCGCTCAGCGACGGCGAGCGGGTCCGGGCGATGCTGGCCAAGGCCCCCGAGGGCGCCGTCCCGCTGCTCGACCGGTTCGCCTGGGAAGGGCCCACGCTCAACGTCGACGGCGGCCGCTTCGTCACCGCCGGCACGCCGGAGAAGTGGTGCGCCGACCACGGCATGCTGTTCCGGCCGAGCTGGCACGTCGCGGAGATCCCCCGCGAGGTCGCGATCTGCCTGCGCGGCCCCGGCTACCACCCGCCCTACGCGCCCGAGTCGCCCGAGGTGGCCACCATCCCCGTCGATCCCGAAGAGGTCGACCACCTGATGACCCTGGCCGCGCCGCACGTGGTGGAGCGGTGCGCGGCCCTGCTCGACAACACCGCGAAGACGCCGCTGCCGCTGCTCAAGACCGGCGGCGTGGGCGTGCGCGAGGTGCGCAGGATCTCCAAGGAGACCGGCTGCGACGAGGACGAGACGCGGCTGCTGCTGGAGATCTGCGCGGTGGCCAGGCTGCTGGCCTGGGACGAGCAGTCCGGCGGCATGATCCCCACCGAGCGCTACGACCGTTGGCGGCTCGACGAGGGCTCGGCCAGGCTCCGGGTGCTGCTGTCGGCGTGGTGGCGCATGGAGCGCTCGTCACTGCGCAGGGTCGACGGCAAGTACGGCACCGTGCTTGGCGACGACCCCACCGGCAGCGCGGTGGCAAGGGTCCGCAGAGCCGTGTTGTCGGTGCTGGCCCACCTGCCCGCCGGCACGGCGTTCGCCGGCCGCGACAGCCTCATGGGCAGTGTGCACTGGCACGCGCCTCTGATCGACGTGGATCTGCTGCGGGAGTGCGCCCCCGCGGTGCTCGACGAGGCCAGGCTGCTGGGACTGCTCGCCAACAACGCGCTCACCGACCTGGGCCGGGCGCTGGCCGGCCTGACCGCCCGGCCGGGCGACGAGAACGACGCCGCCGTGCCCATGGTGGAGCACGACCCCGTGCTGTCCGAGGCGGCCACCCGGGCGCTGGCGAGCGTGCGCAGGAGCGCCCTGTTCGGCCCCGACCTCACCGCCGTCGTGACCGGCCCGCCGTCGGCCGAGCTGGCGGAGCTGCTCGACCGGGCCGCCGACCGCGAGTCGCGCGGCGCCGCCTCGGTGTGGCGCTTCACCACGGGCAGCGTACGCCGGGCCCTCGACCGCGGCTACGAGCCCGACGAGCTGCTCGACGAGCTGGCCGCGGTCGGCACCATCCCGCAGCCGCTGGAATACCTGGTGCGCGACACCGCCCGCCGGCACGGCGAGGTGACGGTCACCACGGTGGGCTGCGTCGTGCAGGCCGCCGACCCGACGCTGCTGGCCGAGATCGCCGCACACCGGCGGCTGGGCAAGCTGGGGCTGCGGCTGCTCGCGCCCACGGTGCTGGTCAGCGCCGAGCCCGCGGAGCGGACCCTGTCGGCGCTGCGCGAGGTCGGCTACTCCCCCGTGCCCGTGGCCGACACCGGCGAGATCACGATTCACCGGGCCAGGTCGTCCCACCTGGACGAGCCGCACAACGGCAAGCTGATCCTGCTGCCCGGCGGCCAGGTGGCCGAGCTGTCCGACTTCACCGGCATCACCGAGCTCGAGGCGCCCCCCTACATGCTGGCCGAGCCGCCGCCCGACCCCTACGAGCACGCCCGCCGCCTGATCACCTCCAGCCGGGCCGACGCCGGCACCAACGGCCGCACCTGGGCGGTCATCGGCCGGATGGCCACCAGGCTGCCGACGGCCCAGCAGTCGCTGCTCGGTTTCGTGGTCGACCGCGGCGTGCGGGCCGGCATCACGCTCACCGACGGTCTGACGGCCACCATCAGCCACGGCGAGCTCAAGGGCGGCGCGCTCGACGCGTGGTGCGAGGAGGCGGGCGACTACCTGGAGTTCCCCCTCGCCGAGATCGTCGAGGTCAGGGGCGCCTACTGACGCCCGCGCCCGTTCGCCCGCGCCCTTTCGGCGGCCGCGCCCGGTCAGCCGCGCCCGGTCAAGCGTGAGCCGTGACGCGGCGGCGGGCCTCGGGGACGATCAGCGGCGTGCCCGTCTGCGGGTCCTGGATGATCTCGCAGCGCAGCTCGAACACCTGCCGCACCAGCTCCGGCGTGACGACGTCGCCCGGCTGCCCCTCCGCCACGATCGCGCCGCCGCGCATCACGATGAGGTGGGTCGCGTACCGGCAGGCCTGGTTCAGGTCGTGCAGCACGGCCACCATGGTCCGTCCGGCCTCGTGCAGGTCGGCGCAGAGGTCGAGCACCTCGATCTGGTGGGAGATGTCCAGGAACGTGGTGGGCTCGTCGAGCAGCAGGATCGGCGTCTCCTGCGCCAGCGCCATGGCCAGCCACACCCGCTGCCGCTGGCCGCCCGACAGCTCGTCCACGATCCGGTCGCCGAGCTCGCTCACGTCGGTGGCGCGCATGGCCTCGGCCACCGCCTTCTCGTCGGCTTTCGACCACTGCCGCATGAGCCGCTGGTGCGGGTAGCGGCCGCGGGCCACCAGGTCGGCCACGGTGATGCCGTCGGGCACGATCGAGCTCTGCGGGAGCAGGCCGAGCCGCCTGGCCACCTCCTTCGACGGCAGGGAGGTGATGACGCTCCCGTCGAGGTGCACGGCGCCCGTCCTCGGCTTGAGCATCCTGGCCAGCGCCCGCAGCAGGGTGGACTTGCCGCAGGCGTTCGGGCCGATGATGACGGTGAAGGACTCGTCGGGGATCGACACGTTCAGGTCCGTGGCGACGACGCGCTGGTCGTAGGCGAGCGTGAGGCCGGTGCCGGACAGACGGGAGGCCATCAGCGGAGATCCTTTCGCCGGGGCGGTGGCCATCAGTGGCGGTCCTTTCGCAGGAGCAGGACGAGGTAGGTGCCGCCGATGGCGGCGGTCAGCACGCCGACGGGCAGCTGTGTGGGGGCCAGCAGCCGCTGCGCGGCCAGGTCGGCGGCGGTCAGCAGGACGGCGCCGGTCAGCGCCGAGGCGCCCATCGTCACGCCGGGCGAGCGGGTGAGCCGCCGGGCCAGCTGCGGCGCGGCGAGCGCGACGAAGACGACGGGCCCGGCCGCGGCCGTGGCCACCCCGGACAGCAGCACCCCGGCCGCGATCGCCACCGCGCGTACGGCCTCGACCTTGATGCCCATCGCCTTGGCCGCGTCGTCGCCCATCTCGATCATGCGCATGGGCCGCGACACGTACGCGCACATCGGCAGCAGCACGGCCAGCGCCAGCGCCACGGGAAGGGCGTGGTCCCAGCCGCGCCCGCTCAGGCTGCCCGTCAGCCAGGCGCCCGCGGTGGCGGCGTCGTTGATGTTCGCCCGGGTCAGCAGGTACGAGTTGACCGCGAGCAGCAGCGCGTTCGCCCCGATGCCGACCAGCACCAGCCGGTAGCCCTGCACGCCGCCGCGGTAGGCCAGCGCGTAGACCAGCACGGCGGTGACCAGGCAGCCCGCGAGCGCGCCGCCGGCGATCGTCATGGCGGAGCCGCCGGCGACGACCGCGATGATGCCGCCGGTCGAGGCCCCGGCCGTGAAGCCGATGAAGTCGGGGCTGCCGAGCGGATTCCTGGTGAGGCTCTGGAAGATCGCGCCGCTCAGTCCGAACGCCGCCCCCACCAGCAGTCCCGTCACCACGCGCGGGGCGCGCAGCTTGCCGACGATCAGCTCGGCGACCGGCGGGCCCTGGCCGAGGACCGCGGCGACGATGTCCGGCACGGGCACGGTGTACTCGCCCGTCGCCAGGGCCGCCACGCTCACCGCGCAGGCGAGCACGACCAGCGCGGCCCCGGTGATCAGGGCGCGGGGCGCGAGGCGTACGGACCAGGATCCGAGTCGGATGGTCACAGCGCGGCCACCCGCCTCCGCCTGGCCAGCATGATGAAGATCGGCGCGCCGATCACCGCCCACACGATGCCCACCTGCACCTCGCCCGGCCGCGCGATGAGCCGGCCCGCCACGTCGGCCGCCAGCAGCAGCACGGGCGCGGCCAGCGCCGAGTACGGCAGCACCCACCGCTGGTCGGGCCCCACCACCGCGCGCACGGCGTGCGGCACGATCAGCCCGACGAACCAGAGCGGACCCGCGGCGGCGGTGGCCGCGCCGCACAGCAGCGTGACCGCGACCCCGGTGAGGATCCTGGTGCGGTTGACGGCGACGCCGAGCGCCTTGCCGGCGTCGTCGCCGAGGGCGAGTGTGTTGAGCGGGCGGGCCAGCATCAGGCCGAGCACCAGGCCGGCGGCCATGAACGGCGCCAGCCGCACCAAGGTGTCGGCCGTCTGCCCGGCCAGCGAGCCGGTCAGCCAGAACCGCATGCGGTCGAAGGTCTGGGAGTCCATGCGCAGGATGGCCGAGGCGATCGCCGTGCAGACCATGCCGAACGCCACGCCGCCGAGGGTCAGGCGTACCGGGCTGGAGCCGGAGCGTCCGGAGGAGGCCAGGGCGTAGACGGCGGCGGAGGCCAGCGCGGCCCCGCCGAAGGCGAACCAGACGTAGACGGCGGGGTCGGAGAGCCCGAACAGGCCGAGCGCCAGCGTGACGCCGAGCGCGGCGCCCTCGTTGATGCCGAGCAGCCCGGGGTCGGCGAGCGGGTTGCGGGTCAGGCTCTGCATGAGCGCGCCGGCCAGCCCCAGGGTGGCGCCCACGCCGATGCCGAGCAGCGTGCGCGGGACGCGCAGCTCGCGGATGACCGTGTGGTCGTTGGAGCCGTCGGGGGCCAGGAAGGCGTCGATCACCGTGCCGAACGACACGCCGCGCGCGCCCAGCGCCACGCTGGCCATCGCCACCAGCGCCAGCACGCCCACCGCGACGACGAGCCCGGTGGCGAGGACCGCCGGGCGGCCCCTGCGCGCCGGGGCGCGGGCGGCGCCGGCCTCCTCATCGGCCCCGGCGCCCGGGACGGCCGTCTCCTCAGCCGGACGCACCCGGCCCCCTCTCGTAGCGGTCAAACTTAGGCAAGGCTAATCTAATGGCCTGTAAACAAGGCAAGCCTAACCACCATAGGAGATCGAGATGCCGGGACCCGTACTGCCGCGCAGGGGCTTCCTGTCGGCCACGGCAGGCCTCGCGGCGGCCCTGACACTCGCGGGGTGCGGCGGCACGGAAGGCGGCACGGAAGGCGGCACGGAAGGCGGCACCGGGCCGGCGGCCACGGGCGGTTCCTCCGCCCCGGCGGGCCGGAAGTGGTCGTTCACCGACGACCGCGGCAAGAAGCTGGAGCTGGACAAGCCCCCTGCCCGGATCGTCGCCCAGGTGGGCTCGGCGGCCGCCCTGTGGGACTTCGGCGTACGCCCCATCGCCGTCTTCGGCCCGCACAAGCTCAAGAACGGCGCCAAGGACCCGCAGGTCGGCAACGTCGACATCACCAAGGTCGAGGGCCTGGGCAACGTGTGGGACGAGTTCAACGTGGAGCAGTACATCTCCCTGCAGCCCGACCTCCTGGTCAGCAGCATGTACGTCAAGGGCACCCTCTGGTACGTGCCCGAGAAGTCGAAGGACACCATCGAGCAGGTCGCCCCGACCGCGGGCGTCATGCTCACCGGCAGGAGCGCCACCGACGTGATCGGCACGTACGAGAAGCTGGCCACGTCGCTCGGCGCCGGCATGGAGGGCGTGCCGGAGGCCAAGGCCCGCATGGAGGCGGCCACGGAGCAGCTCGCGCAGTTCAAGGACCTGAAGGTCCTCATGATGTCCGGCGGCCCCGACCAGATGTGGGTGGTCAATCCGCCCGAATATCCCGACATCGTGCATCTCACCGCCGCCGGGCTGAACGTCGTCACGCCGTCCAAGGTGGACGAGGGCGGCTTCTTCCAGACTCTGAGCTGGGAGAACGCCGACACCTACGACGCCGACGTGATCCTCTACGACACGCGCACCCAGTCGCTCAAGCCGGAGGAGATGCTGAAGAAGCCCACCTTCGCCAAGCTGCCCGCGGTCGAGGCCGGCCAGTTCTACCCGTGGCGGGCGGAGGTGCCGTTCAGCTACCACGGGTACGCGGCGTTCCTCGAAGAGCTGGTGGCCAACCTGAAGAAGGCGCGCCCGCTCGGCTGACCGGTCAGCGCACTCCGCAGCGGCGCACCGCGAGGAGGGCCAGCGCGCGGGTGACGGCCAGCAGCTCGCCCAGCGCGACCTGCTCCCTGGGGGCGTGCGCGAACCGCACGTC
Organism: Nonomuraea mesophila; assembly: GCF_004352805.1. NCBI lineage: Bacteria > Bacillati > Actinomycetota > Actinomycetes > Streptosporangiales > Streptosporangiaceae > Nonomuraea > Nonomuraea mesophila. The sequence continues at coordinate 51,127 of NZ_SMLD01000028.1, read as the reverse complement.
CCCTGGGCCGTAGTGCAGCGTCGGGATCCCGCCCGCCGTGTACAGGCGCAGGTCGCTGCCGTACGGCGCCGCCGCCTCCACCGGCGCGGCGCCCGTCGTGTCGGCGACCGCCCTGCTCACCTCGCCCAGCAGCTCGTGGCCCGCGGGCAGCCGGCCGCTGGCGAACTGCCCGCCCGGCCACGTCACCACCGGCGGGTTGGCCCGCAGCCAGGGGTGCGCGACCCGCGCGACCGCCTCCTCGAACGCCGCCCGCGCCGCGGCCGGGTCCTCGTCCAGCCGCACCCCGAGCCGACCTTCCGCGACCAGCAGGTCGGGCACGCTGCTGGCCCAGTCGCCGGCCCGCACGGTGCCGATCTCGATCGGGTAGGGCAGGGCGTTGCCGCGGAACACCTCGGGCACGTCGCTGTTGCGCGCCGCCTCCAGCCGCCTGATGGCCTCGAACACCGGCCAGAACACCTCGACCGCGTTGACGCCCTCCTGGCGGGTGGCGCCGTGGGCGGCCCGCCCCGCGAGCTCCAGCCGGAACGTCAGCGCCCCGGCGTTGGCGGTGATGACCGTACCGCTGGTGGGCTCGCTGATGACCGCGGCCTCGGCCGTGTGGCCCCTTTCCAGGGTGGCGAACGCGCCGAGCCCGCCGTCCTCCTCGCTGATCACGCAGTGCACGGCCAGCGGCCTGACCAGCCTGACCCCCGCGCGGTGGATGGCCCTGGCCACGGCCAGGTTGGCGACGAGCCCGGCCTTCATGTCGCACGCGCCCCTGCCGTGCAGCACGTCGCCGCTGATCCTGGCGGCGAACGGGTCGCTGCCCTCCCACTTGGCCAGGTCGCCGGTGGGGACGACGTCCACGTGCCCCTGGAGCGCCAGCGCGGGAACACCCTCCCCCTCGGTCACGGCCACGACGCCGTAGCCCTCGGTGCGCGGGGCCTCGGTGCCGGGGAAGCCGGGACGCCCGGCCAGATCGCCGAGGTCGAGCTTCCAGACGTCGACGTCCATGCCCAGGCCGGTGAGCAGGCGGGCGTAGTGGTGCTGCAGGTCCGACTCGGCGTCGGTGCCGGTGACGCTGGGGACCCTGACGGCTTCGGCCAGCAGGTTCACGGTCTCGGCGGCGTCGATGGCGTCGAGTACGCGGGCTTCTACGTCGTGCACGCTGCATTGTTGCATGCCGCCCGCGATGTCACGTTCTGTCGCGTTCGAGGTGTTGGGGCGGCGTTCAGCCCGCCTCGGCCCGTACGTCGCCGAAACGCACGGCGAAGCCCTTGCCCACGGGGGCGGCGGCCATGGCGCCGGCCATCGCGGGCCTGCCGGGCGGGAAGTAGGCCAGGCGGACCATGGTCTCCGGCGGGTCGCCGTCGAGGCCGTAGCGCACCGTGACCGCGTCGCCCGCGCGTTCCAAGGTGAACGTCACCCGGTCCGCCACGCGCCCGAGCGGCAGCACCGACCAGTCGGAGAACTCCCTCGTCACGACCGTGCTGAGGTGGAAGCCTCCGTCGACGTATTCCACGCCGGCCTTGATCCAGTGGTGCTCGTCGATCCTCAGCAGGGCGCCCGCCTGGTCGTACTGCTCGGCGTAGTCGCCGGTGAACGTGACGGACAGCCGCAGGTCGCCGGGCAGGGTGCGGCCGAACATGTGGGCGCTGTCGTAGGTGTAGCCGTAGTGGGTCTCGCGCCACATGTCGGTGGCCGGGTCGCAGATGAGGCTCAAGCCGTCGTCGGCGGTCCATTCGCGGGGAGGGTTGAGCCAGTGCCAGCCGGTCTCGCCGAAGGCCATGATCATGACGTCATCCTGCCACGGTCACGGCTCCTGGGTAACCGCCCCCGAGGAGGGCGACGGCGGACCCGGGAACCCGGGTGTCGCGCGACTCCTAAACTTGGGCCTGTGGAAGAGCCCAAGTTCGAGATTCAGATGCTGCACGACCGGGTCATGATCAGCACGGAGCAGGAGGCCGGGGAGCGGCGCAGCGGCGCCGGGATCGTCATTCCCGCGACGGTCAAGATGGCCAACCGCCTGGCCTGGGGCGAGGTCTGCGGCGTCGGCACGAACGTGCGCTCGGTCAAGGTCGGCGACAAGGTGCTGTTCAACCCCGAGGACCAGTTCGAGGTCGAGGTGCACGCGCGGGTCTATCTCGTGATGCGCGAGCGCGACCTGCACGCCGTCGCCACGCAGGAGACCGACCACGGCACCGGGCTCTATCTCTGACCCCTATGACGCCGGCGCCGTCCTGACGAAGGAGAGCCAGAGGTCGGCGTTCCACGTCTTCGCGGGCACGTCGGCCAGGACGCGGGTGACCTTCCCCTTGAGGTCGAGCACCGACAGGCGATAGGCGCTCCCGTGCGCGAGCACGGCGATGAGATGCTCGTCGTCCCACCATCCGAACACCGCCCGCGGCGCCGCGCCCACCCGCCCGGCGATTTTTCCCGTGGCCGGGTCGACCAGGCAGAGTTGCTCCTCGAAACGTTCGGGGCACCACGTGGCCAGCCGCTTGCCCGACGGGGAGTAGGCGTCCTCGGGGCCGGTCGGCGGGCCCACGTCGGCGTACGCGCGCACGACCGCCCCGTCGGACGCCCGGTGGACGCGCAGGCCGGTGCCGTGCCGGGAGACGAGCCGACCGTCGGGGCTCCACCAGAAACCGGCGTCCGCACTGAGGCCCTTGATCGTGACCGTGCGGGCGGTCCTGGCGGCCACGTCCACGACGGTGAAGCCGCGCACCCGCCACTTCCCGCCCGCCTTCTGCTCGACCGTGAGCGCGACCTTCCTGCCGTCACGCGACCAGGACGCGTAGGAGGCGGCCATGGGCTTCTTGACGGTGCGGATCGTGGTGGTCCTGCCGGTGGCGCGGTCGGTGACGAGGAGCGCGTCGTGGCCGGACCGGTACGCCGACGGCACCCCCGCCGCCAGGCGGCCGCCGGGTGAGACCGACACCTCGGACAGGGCTTTCCTGTGGGTGAAGGCGTTGCCGGTGGCGGATCTCAGGTAGGTGCGCCGGGTGCCGAGGCCGTAGGCGGTGAGCCGTACGGGATCGCCCGCTTGTTCGCGATATTTCATACCGCCGGTGCCCGGGAGCTCCAGCTCCGCCCGTACGGCTGCCCGCACGGGCAGCGCCGCGGCGGGCGCGACGGCGGTGGGAAGGGTCAGGGACAGCGCGACGGCGATGGTGGCGATCACGCCCGCAGAATAGGCACGAATCCGGGGTTTTCCCGTGCGCGATGCCGACTAGGTATGTACGTAGCTCAGCGCGAACTGGATGACGTCGAAGCCGACCGTACGCAGCCCGAGATAGACGATCACCCCGGCCACGACCACGGTCACGGCGAGCACGACGATGCGCACCGTCCAACCTTGCCGTTTGTACCACTCCGTCCAGGCGTGCAACACGCGCTTGCCGAACTCCAGCACTTTGTGCGCCCAGTGGAACTCCGTGGCCAGCACCGCCAGCCCGGCGAACACCACCAGCCAGCCCGGCCCGGGGAACGGGACCATGATCAGCCCACCGACCACCATGACCGTGCCGATCACGCCGACCACGATCTTCAGCGTCAGCGCGCCCGTACGGGTCGAGCGGATGCCGTCCAACCAGCCCTGGATCCCCCTGCGACGTCCGGGCATACGGGACCGACCGGCGGCCTCCCGTTTGATCACGTCGGCCTCGCCGGTGTCGGAGTTCTGAATCGTCACATTTCCCCCCGGCAATCGATGTGCCCCCCAGGATACGGCGCTGCCTCCGGTCACACTTGCAGACGGCTAGCAAATCACCAAACCCCCAAACAGGTAAAATCTCCTGCTTGGACGGGCTGCTACCGGCAAATATCGGTTAATGTCTGCTATGCCCGACGTTTTGCTCCGCACTGTCACCGGCCCTGTACGCGCGGCCTCCATCGAGGGCGCCGTGCTGCCCCACGAACACCTGCGCACCGACATGCGCTGGGCGGTCGGCATCGAGTCCGACCCGCACCGGTGGCTCGACGAGGAGGCGGCCGTCACCGCGGAACTGCGCGAGCTGCGTCAGTCCGGCGGGCTCTCCCTCGCGGTCGACCTGACGTGCCTGGGCATGGGCCGCGACGCCGGCACCCTGGCCCGGGTCGCCGCCGGCAGCAGGGTGGCGGTGATCGCCTCGACCGGGCTGTTCGCCGATCCGTTCACCACCGTCGGCGACGCGGACACCGACGCCCTCACCGGCCTGCTCATGGAGGAGATCTCCAGCGGCGTCGACGGCACGGGCGTCTTCCCCGGCGTGATCGGGGAGGTCGGCTGCTGGGGCGCGGAACCCACCCCGCGAGAGGAACGGTGCCTGGTCGCCGCCGCCCGCGCCTCGCTCCGGTCCCGCCTGCCGGTCGCCACGCACGGCAGGAACGCCCTGTCCCTGCTGGAGATCCTGCTCGGCGAGAACCTGCCGGGCTCCCGGGTGGCCGTCGGCTACGCCGGAGCCGAACCGGCCGCCGCCAGGAAGATCGCCGAAGCGGGCGCGTACGTGAGCCTCGGTGTGCTCGGCCTCGGCCCCGACCAGGCGGCCAGGATCGCGCTCGGCCTCATCGAGGACGGGCTCGCCGACCGCCTCCTCCTCAGCACGGGGCTGAGCCGGGTGGCGCAGACCCGCAAGTACGGCGGGCCCGGCTACGCCCACCTCTTCCACGACCTGCTGCCGCGCCTGCGCGACGCGGACGTGGGCGAGGACACCATCCGCCTGGTCACGCACGACAACCCGCTGCGCTGGCTGACCTCCGGCCTGACTTGACCTCCACCTATGTCAAGGTTGCAGACTGCAGGGCATGATCTTCACACCAGCTGAACTCGACTACCTGTCCACGCAGCGCCTCGGCCGCCTGGCCACGGTCGCCCCCGACGGGCAGGTGCAGAACAATCCCACCGGGTTCTTCGTCGATGCGGACACCGGCACGATCATCATCGGCGGGCACGCCCTCGGCGCGTCCAAGAAGTTCAGGAACATCCAGGCGGGCAGCACGGTCGCGTTCGTCGTGGACGACCTGGCCTCGGAGGACCCGTGGGTGGTGCGGGGCATCGAGATCCGCGGCACCGCGCAGGCCCTGACGGACCACGACCCACCCGTGCCGTTCTTCTCGAGTGAGGTCATCCGGATCACCCCCGCCAAGATCGTCTCGTGGGGTGTGGACGGGCCCCGTACGAGCCGGGCGGTGTGACGCTCACCGGGCTCCGCTCCTAGGGTGGCGGCATGGCGTACGGCATGGTGACGGCATGGGTGGTCAGCGGGCCGCCGGGCGCGGGCAAGTCCTCGGTGGCCGCCGCGCTGCTCGCCCGGCTCGACCCGGTGCCCGCCCTGCTCGACAAGGACACCGTCTACGGCGACTTCGTGGCGGGGCTCCTGCGCGCCCACGGCAGGCCCGACGGCGAGCGCGAGGGCCCCTGGTACGACGAGAACGTCAAGCGCCACGAATACGCCGGCCTGACGAGGACCGCCAGGCAGATCCGCGGTCACGGCTGCCCGGTGCTGCTCGACGGCCCGTTCACCACGCAGGTGCACGATTCGGCGCGGTGGGCGGAGTGGGCGGCGGAGCTGGGCGGGCCGCCGGTGCGGCTGCTGTGGGTGCGCTCCGACGGGCCGACGCTGCGCGAACGTCTCACCGCACGCGGTCTGGCTCGTGACGCGGGCAAGCTCGCCGCTTTCGACGCCTACCTGCGCGCCATCCGGGTGAACGAGCCGCCGGCCGTACCTCACCTGGAGCTCGACAACCGCCGCGGCGCGCCGCCGATCGCGGACCAGCTGACGGCGGCGGGGATACCGCCGGGAGCGCGGTCAGCAGATCACGGGTTCACCCGGTAGTCGTCGTCCCGTGTGTCCAGGATCGCCATGTGCCCCGGCAGGTGGCCGATCGCGTACTCGACCTTGCCGGCCATCACCGCGGCCTGAGGCGTCACGCCGCACGCCCAGAACACGGGCGTCTCCCCCGCCCGCACCTCGACGGGGTCGCCGAAGTCGGGCCTGGCCAGGTCGGCGATCCCGATCGCCGACGGGTCGCCCACGTGCACGGGCGCGCCGTGCACCATCGGATAGCGGCCGCTCACCTCGACGGCCGTCTTCACGAGGTGCTCGGGCACCGGCCGCATCGACACGACGAGCGGCCCCGCCAGGCTGCCGACGGGTTCGCAGGCGACGCCGGTGACGTACATCGGCACGTTCGTCCCCAGCTCCAGGTGCCGCATCGGCACCCCGGCGGCCAGCAGCGCCCGCTCGAACGTGAAGCTGCAGCCGATGAGGACCGGCACCAGGTCGTCACGCCACTCGGCCACCGCGTCGTCGAGGTCGGCGACCGCCACGCCGTCGCGGTAGAGCCGGTAGCCGGGCAGGTCGGTACGCAGGTCGCCGGGGAACAGCCGGGTGGACCAGGCGCCCGGCTCCCCCACGTCGAGCACCGGGCACGCCCGCGGGTTGAGGTGGGCGAACAGCAGCAGGTCGTAGCCGAGCCGCCGCGGCACGGCGATCAGGTTGGCCTGGGTCCAGCCCCGGCACCAGCCCGCGGTGGGCACCCGCTCGCCGGCGCGGAAGCGCTCGCGCGCCTGTTCGGGACTCAGGTCGGCGACGTCCACCTCTTGACGTTATGGCCGCCGCGTGCCGGGGTCCATCACCGCGTCCGCTACGTGATATTGCGAATCTGCGGGTTGTGGGTGGCGGTGCGGCTAGACGTGAACCGATCGGCGCGGTCCCCGGCATCGTGCGGGTCCTGCGGTTGCCAGGACGCCCGTCAGTACTCGACCTCGAACGTGTGCCGGCCCAGCGCGTACCCCTCGCCCTTGGGCAGCACGTGGCCGTGCTCGATGAGCGTGGTCAGGCTCTTGCGCACGTCGTCCTCGTCCAGGTCCGTGGCCCGTACCAGCCCGTCGAACCCCGCGCTTCCGTGCTCGACCGTCTGGGAGGCCACCGCCTCGTACACGTGGATGTCCACATCCGACAGGGACTGGACATCGTGGCTCTCTGTCATCATCGTTGTCTCGCCCCCTCCCTCAACCGCATCGGGTCGACCTCGCGCTCGGGGTGGCGCCGGAGGTATTCGGCCTCCAGTTCGTCGGTACGCGACGTGTGCGTCGTCAGAGCGTCGTCCGATCCGTGGAAGAACGTGTCGCTCCGCGTGGCGTGCAGTTGCCGCAGCTCACGCACCAGATCGTCGTCGCTGAGCTCGCCCGCGTCTATTCCCATCGTCGTCATGGGCTCCCACTACCCCAGAAGACCAGCAACAATATCTGTCACATTTCCTGACATTTAGGCATTGTTTGTAAGACATCGCCGCCTTACCTTCCCGTTATGGACCTCGAGCTCAGGCACCTCAGGATCGTGCGCGCGGTCGCGGACGCGGGAAGTGTGAGCAAGGCCGCGTCCCTGCTCGGGCTGGCACAGCCGGCCCTCACTGCCCAGCTCAAGCGCATCGAGAGGGTGCTCGGCGGCGCCCTGTTCGAGCGCGACCGCCGCGGCGCCCGGCCCACCCGGCTCGGCGAGCTGGTGCTCGCCAGGGCACGCGTACTGCTGCCCGCCGCCAAGGAACTCCAGGACGAAGCGCTGCGCTTCGCCCAGGCACCCTCCCCCGGCTTCCGCATCGGCGCCACCAACGGCCCCATACTCGGGGGCCTGGTCGACCGCCTCGCCGCGGAGCGCACGATCAGCACGTACACCTCGTGGTCGACGCACGAGCTGAACAGCATGGCCGAGCTCGGCCGCCTCGACTACGTACTGACCGGCGCCTGCGGCGACTCCGGCACCCCCACCGGCTCGCTCCTGTGGGAGACGATCAGCGTCGACCCCGTCTTCTGCCTGGTGGCCGAGAACCATCCCGTCGCCAAGGAGAAAGAGATCGAACTCGCCGAACTCGCCGAGGAGCAGTGGGCGGTCACGCCGGGGGACGGCTGCTTCGCCGACTGCTTCGCCATGGCCTGCGCCAGGGCCGGCTTCACACCTGGCACGATCTACGAGACGGACGTACCGACGTGCACGCACCTGGCGCAGGTCGGCCGGGCCGCCGTCCTGTGCCAGGCCACCCACCAGCCCGCCCAGGGCCTGGTCATGGTGCCGCTGGCCGGCGCGCCACTGCGCTGGCGGCAACTCCTCGGCCGCCACCCCACCGCCCCCGACGCCGCCTGGGTGGTGGCCCAGGCGAAACAGGCCCACATGGACGCCGTACGCAAGAGCCCGGTCTACAACGACTGGCTCGTACGTAACCCGGGATACGGAACCGCTCCATAACACCGCTTCCTGGGCACCGCGGCTCTCCACCGCTCCGGGCTCCACCATCGCCTTGCCTTCAGCGCGCCCCCGGCAGCGAGGAGATCCTCCCTGCCCGGAGCGTCCGCGCTGATCACCCTCACGACCGGCGACCTTGCCGTGCCCACGACCCGCCCCGCCGCCCGTACCGGCCAGGCCGACGCCTTGGGACCGCTTGCCACACGACCTGCCGCCCGGCAGCGCGACCTACTACTCCTTCGCCAAGTGGCGTGACGACGGCACCGGCGCCTGGTCCGCGACCATGGTGTCCTGCCGGGCACAGCGACATCAGCCGGCGCCGCAGACGTCCCGGTACGGCACGTCCTTGAGGTACCGCTGCCATTCCTGCGGGTTCAGGGTGCGGCCCGCGCGGTCGCACACCTGCCTGGCCACTTCCGCCTGGCCGATCGGGATGCGGGTGATCGTGGTCGAGTGGTTGCCCGAGACGTACAGGGTCTGGTCGTCCTCGCTGAAGGCGAGCCGGTCGAGGATGTCGATCGGGAAGGAGGCAAGGCGTTCGCGGGTGGTGACGTCCCAGAGCTGGACGGTGTAGACGTCGTTGAACGTCTCGCCCATGGATCTCCCGATCAACGCCAGCAGGGAGCCGTCGTGGCTGAAGCGCATCGCCTCCACCTGGGCGTCGCCGGCCACGCGGAGCGCGGGGGGCAGCTCTGAGCCCTTCGTGAGGTCCCAGAGCTCGACCGTACGCGCGCCGAGGGCGAGCAGCGGTGCGGCGGGGCTGACGGCGACGACCAGGCCCGAGCGGTTGAAGCCGGGGCCTGCCGGCTTGCCGGTGGTGAGGTCGTAGATCGTGCCCGCGGCCGTCACCACCGCCGTGCCGTCCGGAGTGGGGACGATCGTGCCCGTGGCGGTGGCGAGGCGGTGGCGGGCCAGCGGGCGGCCGGTGCCGGCGGCGAGGACGACCAGCTCGTTACGGGCGTCGCGCTGGCTCTGCTCCGTGAGCGACAGCACCAGCCGGGTGCCGTCGGGTGTGAAGGTCTTGGACAGGACAGTTTGCGAGCCGGGCAGCACGTGGCGCCAGAGGCGGCGGCCGGTGGCGACGTCCCAGAGGGCGACCGAGGAGTCCGTGCCGTCGGCGGCCAGCCTTCTTCCCGACGGGTCGAACAGCGCACCGGACGCGCCCTCGCTGCCGGACAGCGGTGGGCCGAGGCGGCGGTTGTCCCAGACGCGGACCGCGCTCCCGTCCTTGGCCGTGGCGGCCAGGCGGCCGTCCTGGGCGAAGGCGGTCACCTGGTGGCCGCCGGGGAGCCGGACCGAGGAGAGGCGGGAGCCGAGGTCGGCGGTGATGGTCGAGCTGTCGAGCAGGTAGCGGACGGTGCGGCCGTCGCCTTCGGGCCAGGCGTCCTCGGGCTCGCCCTCGGCGTGGTGGACGGCCAGCTCGTCGCCGGTGGCGGCGTCCCAGAGGTGCAGGGTACGTCCCTCGACGCCGAGCAGGTGGCGGCCGTCGGCGCTGAGACGCAGGCGGGCTCCTGGCAGGTCCTTGGCGGCCGACGCCTGCCAGAACGGCCGGTCCTCGTCCGGCACCTTGGTCCCTGACGCGAGGTCCCACGCCTCGACGTCGCCGTTCGCGCAGAGCAGCCGCCTGCTGTCCGGCGTGAACGTCACCACCGACCCGCACCTCTTCGGCAGGCGGGTGTCCACGGTGAGGCCGGGCAGGCGGATCACCTTCAGCCCGCCCTGGTTCATCTCCACCCCGGCGATGTAGGCGCCGGACGGCGCGATCGCCGGTGCGTGGTCGGCCTGCAGCCGCGGCTTGGAGGACGCGCCGGTCCTGGTGTCCCACAGGAGCTCCAGGGTGTTCTCGCGCATGATGGCGGCCAGGCTCTCGTGCCCGTCGAAGACGACGTGCACGCCGGGGCTGCCGTCGCCGACGCGGTGCTCGCGCAGCTTTCTGCCCGTCGCGGTGTCCCAGGCGGAGGCGGTCTGCCGGCTGACGACCACCAGCGTCCGCCCGCTCGGGCTGAGCGCCGCCGCGGTGGGCAGCGCGTTCATGCCGTCGGACCAGCGCCAGAACGAGGTCTGCCGCTCGGTGGGGACGTCATAGACGCGTACGCCGTCCTCACCCGCGATGGCCCGGACCCGGCCGCTCGCCGACGAGGCCGTGGCCGAGACGCCCTTCGCGCCGGGGTCGCGGAAGACGGCGCTCTCCGGCATGGTCAGCGAGGACGTCAGGCTGCGCCGCGTGTCGGCGCCGGGGGCGAGCCGCCAGCCGGCCACGCTGAGCAGCATCGCCGTGGCCGGGTCGGTCGTCCGCAGCCGGTCGGCCTCCGCCGCGGCCTGCCGTCCGACGGCCTGGTCGCGCTGCGTGGCCTGCACGCGGCTCTGCTCGGCCACCTGCCTGCCCTGCAGCACGGCGAGGCCGCCCGCCGCGAGCGCCACCGCCAGCAGCCCGGCCAGCGCCGCCGTGGTCAGCCGCCTGCGGCGCACCCGCCGCCTGGCCAGGCCGGTGCCGGCGGCCAGGAAGTCGCGTTCGCGCGGGGTGAGGGTGATGTGCCGGCGTCCGGTGGCGGCCCAGGTCAGCGCCTGGTCCAGGCGGGTGCCCTGGAGCAGGTCTCCGTCCTTGCGGCCGTTGTCGTCCCAGTGGCGGGCGGCGTCGCTGATGCGGGCCAGCACGGCGAGCCCGTCGCGGTCGCCGTCCACCCACAGGCGCAGGCGCGGCCAGGCGCGCAGCAGCGCGGGGCGCGACAGGCGTACGGCGTCGTCCTGCTGCGTCACCAGGTAGGAGAACGCGTGCAGGATGTGTTCGATGGCCCTGACCTCACGTTCCGAGCGGCCGGCGAGCAGGTCCTGTTTCAGCGCCTGGCGTACGGTCTCGTGGCCGTCGTCGGTCACCGTCACCAGGCGGAGGAAGATCCCGGCGGCCAGCTCCCGCTCGTCGGGGGTGAGCGCGCCGAAGGCGTCCTCGGCGATCGTGCCGAGCGCAGGATCGGCCTGCTCGGGCACGTGCACGCCCCGCGCGGCGCGGCTGCCCGCGCTCAGCAGTCCCTCGATGCCCGCGTTCCCCCCGCTGACCAGGGCGAGCAGCAGGTCACGGGCGGCGGGGCGGGTCGCCGGGTCCTTGTCCAGCGCCGCGGAGACCAGCGAGGCCAGCCGGGGCGGCAGCGCGCCCAGGTCGGGGTGGTGCGACAGCACGCGGTGCATGACGCCGCCGAGGTTGTCGGCCCTGAACGGGTCCTCACCCGTCGCGGCGAACACCATGATCGCGCCCCAGGCGAACACGTCGGCCGCCGCCTCCGCGCGCCGCCCGGTGAAGACCTCGGGCGCCATGTACGTGGGCGTCCCCGCCACCTCGCCGGTCTGGGTGAGCGACATCTCCTGGGTACGCGCGATGCCGAAGTCGATCACGCGCGGGCCGTCGGCGCCGATCAGCACGTTGTCCGGCTTCAGGTCGCGGTGGATGACCCCTGCCTCGTGCACGGCGGTCAGGGCGGTGGCGACGGCGGTGGCGAGCCTGTGCAGGTCGTCGCCGGTGAACCTGCGGCCCCGCTCGACCACCTGGCGCAGGCTCGGGCCTGGCACGTACTCGCTGACGATGTACGGCCGCGCGCCCGACATGTCCGAGGCCAGCACCCGCGCCGTGCAGAACGACGCCACCCGCCGCGCCGCCGTCGCCTCCTTGGCGAACCGGTCGCGGCTCGCTGGGCTGTCGACCGCGTGGAGGACCTTGAGCGCGACCCGCCGCCCGTCGCCGTCGTAGGCGTCGTAGACGACGCCTTGGCCCCCCGAGCCGAGCCGCCCGGCGATCCAGTAGTCCCCGATGCGCTGCGGATCCCCGGCACTGAGCGTTTCCACGGCGTGTTAGATGTTCGCCCGGCCGACATGGTTCGACGTGTCCGGAAAGGCGGATCCCGTTCGCCACCAGGGTGAACCACGCTCCGAGGAGCATGTGATGGGGCATGGCCGGTAGACCTGGCCTATCGGAGGTAGCCGGCACGTGGGAGGGCGTTGTGTGAGTTGATGTCCATGATGGCACTGTGATCGAATTAATTCGCAGCGTTACCGCCGATTGGCGAACTCGGATGTGTGGGCATGGCCGGGTGAGCGAGCGAAAGCCGTACCCGAGCGACTTATCCGACGAACAATGGGCGTTGATCGAGCCGATCATCAGCAACACCACCGCAGCCGGGCCGCCCCACGCACGACCACCGCGCCGACGGACCACCGGCACCGCTCAGACCAGGTCGAACTCCCACCCCGGCTGCCATTCGAACGATCGGACAAGTTCCTCCAGCGGCGTACCGCGCAGCAGGTTCTGCAGCGCCCATAAGTTCGCGGTGTGCGCCACCACCAGCACAGTCAGCCCCTGCCACTCCCTCATCACATCCCGCAGGAACGCCGCCGTCTCGGCGACCACCTGCCGGTAGCTCTGCCCTCCCGGCCAGGGGATGTCGACGTACCTGCTCCGCAACGCCGCGACCTCACTCACCGGCCGCCCGTTGTAGATCCCGTAGTCGCACTCCCTGAGCCGCCGGTCCAGCTTGATCTCCTTGCCGGTCCCCCCGAAGGCGATCTCGGCCGTCTCCACGGACCGCCGCAGGTCAGACGAGTACACGACATCGACCTTCCGCCGCCGCGCCCCCAGCTCCACCGCTTGGGCACGCCCGAGCGAGGACAACTCGCCCGGCAACCATCCGGTGGCGATGCCCGTCTCGTTGTCCACGGTGGTGGAGTGGGCCTCGTAGATCAGTTTGACAGCCACGCCCAGACCGTACCGGCCTTACCTGCGTACCTGCTGAGAATATCCCCGGCCTCCCACACCCCCGTGGCAGCGTTCCACAGACGCCGCCGAGACCCGAAAAATGATCGTCTTCGTCTCCACCAACTCGTTCGGGCGTGGAATGATGTGTGCGGAGGTCCACCCTCCCGTCCGGCCGGGCACCACAAGCGGTTCACATGCTTTAGCCTTAGCATGCGCGAGGCAGCAGCATGATCGTTCTGACGCCCACCGCACGTCACACAACTGAATCCAGGGGCGGTAGCTCAGCCGGTCAGAGCATCGGACTCATAATCCGTGGGTCGTGGGTTCAAGTCCCACCCGCCCTACTACGCTGACCTGCGGCTTTACCCGGGTCTGGAGTCGCGTCATCTGTTCGTGAGTCACGCTGAGCCACGCGTGAGTCACGCCCCTCCCGACCCTTGCCGATCTTCCGGTTGGTTGCCCGCACCGCCTTCAGCACCAGCCGCGCCGTCGCGCGGGCGCTGTCGTGATACAGCTGCGGCAGCACCGAGACGTAGGTAGGTCAACACGATGCTCGCATGCCCCAGCGTGCCCTGCACCACCTTCAACTCCGTACCCGACGCCAACGCCAACGTCGCAGCTCCGTGCCGCAGGTCGTGCAACCGCACCGGCGGCAACCCGCTCGCGGCCACCAGCTTGCGGAAGCGGTGCGTAAGATAGCCCGGCTGCACCGGCGCCCCGCTGCCCAGGGTGAAGATCGGCCTGGTCGGTGACCACCGCTCCCCCGGCAGCCGGCGCTGCGCACGCTCGTGCCGGCGCAGCAGCCGCACGGTCTCCGGATCGAGTGCCAAGGTCCGCCGGCTGGCCGCGCTCTTCGGCTCACACAACGCCAGCCCCTCATCGGTGTGCACCAGCTGATGGGCGATGGTGAGCTCGCGCCGCTCCAGATCGACGTCCACCCAGCGCAGCCCGGCGACCTCGCCGCGCCGCAGCCCGCGCAGGGCCACCAGCCACCACGCATGAACAGCGAATCCTCCCGCGCGAAGCTCAGGAAGGCGGCCAGCTGCTCCACCGTCCACACCGCCACCGCCGGACGCTCTCCCCCACGCCGCCAGGCCGCCTCCCGACCAGCCGTCCACACCACCGGATGCATCCGCACCGGCGCCGGCAACCGGACGCCCTGCGCCGGATTGCTCGCGATCAGGTCCTCACGCACCGCGTTGGTTCAGCGCCGCCCGCAGAGTCGTCCGGATCCGCTCCAAAGTCGATGCACTGATCGGCTGACCGTACCGATTCCGCCGCCGCCCCAGCGCCACGAACATCCGCGTCACGTCCCGCCGCGACAACTCCGCCAGCTTGACCCGGCCCAGATACGGGATCAGATGCAGCCGCACGTGATCCCGGTAGGCCCGGTGTGTGGTCGGCCGCAGCCGCGACTCCACCACAGACAACCAGTACCGCAACCACTGCCGCACCGTGCACCCAGCAGCAAGCGGGCCATCCGCCTCCGCCGACACCAATTCACGGCCAGCACATCGCGCCGCCTCAGCACTCCCGAACCCACCACGCCGAACCCGCTCCCGCCGACCCGACGCCCCCACAACCTGAACCGCGAAATACCAGCGCCCATGCTCTACCTCAGCCAACCGGCTGCATCAACCACCCAGCCGCCTTCCGCTGACCTCGTCGCTGCATCCGCACCGCTTGTACACCACGCACTGCCTGTCGTCGCTGGCTGTCCTCGCTCGCCTCCAGATCCGTCTCAGTAGCAACGTACGAATCTCGCAACGGCAGACCCAGACAAGAGGAACGTTTAGATAGGCATCTCAGCCACGTGGTCACATTCAGTGCAATTAGGAACCGAAGTTCAGGCAGCACCATAGACTCACGACCAAAGCGCCCGAGGTGCACGCGTGTAGGCCCCAACCAGCTTCGGCCGGCCGAACGGTCTGACGCCGCAGCACCGCCACCTCGACGCAACACTATGACCTTCGCGTCCTTCGACTCGGTCAGAGCCGTCAAGACTAGCTCTGACGCGGCACACGATCTCCAGGACCTCGATCTGGCGCGGTAACGGGCACTCGGGTTGGAAGGATTCCTCATCGTGAACTTCTATGTGCGCACCAGCCTCAGGGTTGGACCGTTCCGTTTCACCCTCAGCCAGGCCGGGATGGCCGTCTCGACCGCGATCCCGGGCCTTCGGGCAGGGATGGGCCCCCGCGGCAACGTCGTGCGCATGGGACGCGGAGCGGTCTCCTACCGGACCGTCGCGCCCGGCCGCGACGTGGTCATGCACGATGTCGTCAGCCTGGTCCCGGCCCAGCCGAGCGACATCGTCCAGCAGTTGCAGAAGGCCGCCGGACGCCGGCCGTACTGGCCGTTCGCCCTGGCCGCCCTGCTTGTCGCGGGGCTGGTGACAGGACGCTTCGGCCTGGTCGTCGTCGCCGTCGGGCTGCCTGGCGTGCTCTGGGTGGCGTTGCGCGATCGGGCGGCTCGCGCGGTGGTCGTCATGTACGACGTGACCGACGAGGCCGCTGCACGCTTCGATCACCTCGTCAACGCAATCACCGGCCTCCAGCGAGCCCACGGGTTCTGGCTGATCACCGCATCTGGCGCGATCACCACCACCCACCAGTTCAAGGTGAACGCCGGCGCCTCCAACCTGCTGCGCAGGTTGAACGCCGGCGCCCGGCTGGCCGGACCACGGATCCTCATCACCAACGTCGCCGTCCCAACCCTCGCCTCGGGCAGCCTGTCGGTGCATTTCCTCCCCGACCGCGTCTTGATCCGGGACGGCCGCCACATCGCCGACCTCGCCTACCAGCACCTCCAACTCGGCGTGGAACACACCCGCTTCATCGAAGCAGGCCCGGTGCCACGCGACGGTACGGTCGTGGACTCCACCTGGCGCTATGTCAACGTCAAGGGTGGCCCCGACCGCCGCTTCAAGAACAACGCCCGCCTGCCCATACTGCTGTACGGCAGACTCACCCTCCGCAGCCACAGCGGCCTCAATCTCGTCTGGGACGCCTCTCAGGTCACGCTCGTCCACGCCGTGGCGAACGCACTCCACCGATCCATCGCCGCTCGCCCACCTGTGGTCCACTCATGAGGTGGCCTACTCCATCACCGCCTACTGGCCGGCGGGCGACCGTCCCCGCCCTCAATCAACACCACCGTGGGTGGGATCGGTCGTCTGCACGACGCCGCAGAGCGGCAACCGCGAGCGAGACCCCGGCACGCTGCGGTCACACGATCTACGCCACACCCTTGGCTATCTACTGTTGAAGGTGTCCGGCCACAAACCGCGCCGAACTCAAGCGCCCCTCGATCATGCTAACGATCGTTACCTGCGCCCCCTGCGGCACAAACGGATCCAGGCTGGCGACAGCGGATCGGGCACCTGCCACCAGAGGAGTTCGAAGCTCTCTACTACGCTCAACATCAGCCCAACGAACCCGCCGGAATCAACCGTTGAGGTCTCCATCAAAGTCGGGGCGCTTCACCCGGAGAAGGCTCGGTACATCGGGGAGCGTCACGTGATCGTCCACTGGTTGTTGGTGCTGCTGTTCGGCGTCCACAGGGCGACGGCCGAGCCGACGGTGCTGTCGCCCATGCCGTCCAGGGCGGTGCCGGTGCCCCTGTTGACGATCCGGTGGCGGCCGTTGCCCATGCTGTCGAGCCTCCACTGCTGGTTGGCGCCGCCGTTCCAGGGCGCCTGCCGGGCGATGGCGCCGTTGGCGGTGTCGCCCCAGCTGTCGGCGACCATGGCGTTGGTGCGGTTGACGATGCGGTACCAGCCGCCGCCCAGTTCGACGAGCTGCCACTGCAGGTTGGTGCTGCCGTCCCAGTTCCACTGTTTGAGTTCCGACCCGGAGGCGACGTTCCCGCCGCTGTCCAGCACCAGGCCGGTGGTCGCGTTGGCGATCCGCACGTAGCCGGCCGGCGCGGGGCCGGACCCGGTCATGCGGTACGTACGACCGGCTTGGCCGGTCAGCCGGATGACGTCGTCCTCGGGTTCGGCGACGGGGACGGCAGCGCCGGTCGTGGTGTCGACCACCTGGTAGGTTCCGGCGAACATCCGGGCGCGGACGTCGACCGTCCCGCCGCGGTCGAACCTCAGGAGGATCTCGGTGGCCCCGCCGGAGCTCCAGGTCACGTCCACGGTGTGGCCACCTCGTCCCCGAAGACCGCGCACCGTGCCGTCCGGCCAGGCCGGCGGCAGTGCCGGCAGCACGTGCAGCTCGCCGTTCTGGCTCTGCAGCAGCATCTCGGCGATG
Source organism: Nonomuraea mesophila (assembly GCF_004352805.1). Lineage (NCBI taxonomy): Bacteria > Bacillati > Actinomycetota > Actinomycetes > Streptosporangiales > Streptosporangiaceae > Nonomuraea > Nonomuraea mesophila. The sequence continues at coordinate 33,926 of NZ_SMLD01000028.1, read as the reverse complement.
CCGGACGTCGCGCCGAAGTTGCCGTCGATCTGGAACGGCGGGTGCAGATCGAACATGTTGGGCGCCAGCCGGGCCGTCGTCACCAGGAGGCGGAGGAGCGCGTGCGCACGGCTGCCCTCCTCCATCCGGGCCCAGTAGTTGATCTTCCAGGCCAGGGACCAGCCGGTTCCGTCGTCTCCGCGTAGTTCGAGGGTGCGCCGCGCGGCGGTGTACAGCTCCGGGGTGCCGCGCTTGCTGATCTGGTGGCCGGGGTGCAGGCCGTACAGGTGGGAGATGTGCCGGTGGGCGGGCTCGGTCTCGACCCAGTCGTACAGCCACTCCTGGATGTTGCCGCGCGAGCCGATCTTCGTCGGCGGGAGCCGGTCCCGGGCGGCCAGGACCCGCGACCTGAACTCGGCGTCGGTGCCGAGCTCCTGGGAGGCCCGGGCGCAGCCGTCGAACAGGTCACGCAGGATCTGGTTGTCCATGGTGGGGCCGGCGCAGACGCTGACGCCCGCGTGGTGGGCCAGTTCCGGGGAGTTCGACGGGTTGGTGACCAGGTACCCGAGATTCGGCTCCCGTACGAGGGTCTCGAGGAAGAACTGGGCGGCGCCTTTCATCACGGGGTAGTACCTCCGGAGGAATTCCAGGTCGCCGGTGAAGCGGTAGTGGTCCCAGATCAGGGTGGCCAGCCAGGCTCCGCCGGTCTGCCACATGCCCCAGAAGGCGCCGTCCACGACCGACGTCCCCCGCCACGCGTCGGTGTTGTGATGGGTCACCCAGCCGCCGGCGTCGTACTGGACGCGGGCCGTCCGGGCGCCGCTGACCGCGAGCTCATCCAGCATCGCGAACACCGGTTCGTAGCACTCGGACAGGTTCGTCGTGTCGGCCGGCCAGTAGTTCATCGGCAGGTTCGCGTTGATCGTGTATTTCGAGTCCCAGGCCGGGGTGAGCGAGTCGTTCCAGATGCCCTGCAAGTTGGCCGGCTGCGTGCCCGGCCGGGAGGAGGAGATCAGCAGGTATCGCCCGTACTGGAACAGCAGCGCGGAGAACTGCGGGTCGTCGGTGTTCGCGTGCCGGGCGATCCGCACGTCGGTCGGCTGATCTGCTGCCGAGGTCCGGCCGAGGTCCAGCGTCGTACGCGTGAACAGCCGCTGGTAGTCGGCGACGTGCCGGCCGCGCAGGTCGCCGTAGGTCCTGCCGGTGGCGGCGTCGAGATGGCGGCGGGCGATGCCCTGGTAGTCGCCGCCGGCGTCGCGGAAGTCGCGGTAGCTGGAGCCGATGGAGACCAGCACCGTCACGCTGTCGGCGGACCTGACCTGCAGGGTGCCTCCGGAGCTGGTGACGCTGCCGCCTTCGGCGACGGCCCGCGCCAGCGCCAGGAACCGGACCGAGCCGGCCACTCCCTCCATGTCGCCCGAGACGCCGTCGAGCCCGACCGTGGTCCCGTCCGGGCTGGAGCGCGTCGCCCGTTGCGGGCTGCCGAAGGTCGCGGAGAACGTGATCGAGCCCGGCCTGTCGGCGGTCAGGCGGATGGCGATCACCTGGTCGGGCGCGCTCGCGAGCACCTCGCGCCGGTACCGGACGCCGTTCTGCAGATAGGACACGGCGGTGGTGGCCGTGGTGAGATCCAGGTGGCGGTGGTACTCGGCGACTCCGGCGGCGCTGCCGAATCCGAGCAGCAGATCACCGACGGTCTGGTAGGCCAGCTGGCCGGCCGGGTTTCCCCGCATGTTCTGGTCGATCATCGTCTGGGCCTGGCTCCACTGGTTCTGGAAGACCAGTTGCCGGATCTGACCCAGCGCCGCCGCCCCTCGGGGATTGCTCTGGTCGTACGGTCCACCGGCCCAGACGGTGTCCTCGTTGAGCTGCAGCCGCTCGGTGTCGACGTTGCCGAACACCATGGCGCCCAGGCGGCCGTTGCCGATCGGGAGCGCTCGCAGCCAGTCCGTGCCGGCGCTCTCGTCGTACCACAGGGCCAGGTCGTCGGCGGCGCTCACCTCGGAAGGGGGCGCCGAGGCGGGCCGGGCGGCGGCGGTCCATCCCGGCGGCAGCATGGCGGCTCCGGCTCCTGCCGCGCCGAATCTGAACACTTGCCTTCGCGACAGATCAGACATCTCGCATCCCTCCGGAGGGGTGAATCGGTCCCCGCCGCACTGTCACGCGCGGCGGGGACCGCGGCGGCGGCTGCCGTCAGCCGATCCGCCTGAGCCGGCGTCGCGGCTCGTCGGGGCGCGGCTCGTCGGGGCGCGGCTCGTCGGGGCGCGGCTCGTCGGGGCGCGGCTCGTCGGGGCGCGGCTCGGGGATCAGAGGCGGGTCCACTTCTGGTTGGCTCCGCCGTGGCAGGTCCAGATCTGCACCCTGGCGCCGTTGGCGGTGCCCGCGCCGTTGACGTCCAGGCACTTGTTCGCCCCGACCGCGGTGATGCTGCCGTCGGCGTTCAGCGTCCACTTCTGGTTGTTCTGGCCGTTGCAGTCCCAGATGATCACCCCGGTGCCGTCCGCCGTCCCGGCCCCGTTCACGTCCAGGCACTTGCCGCCGTACACGCGCAGCTCACCCGAGCCGGTGGCGGTCCACTGCTGGTTGGGCTGCCCGTTGCAGTCCCAGATGAGCACCTGGGCGCCGTTGGACTGGGAGGCGCCGTCGACGTCCAGGCACCGGTTCGACGCCACGCCCCGCAGCGCGCTCGTGCTGTCCGGAGGCGTGCCGTCGCCCTGCCCGACGCCGCTGCCGTTGAAGGTGACGGAGTCCAGGTCGAACGAGTTCGCGGCCGGCGCCTTGAACACGACGTGGAGGTCGAGGGTGCCGCCGGGGTCGGTGACCGCCACCGGGGACAGCGACACGTAGCTGTTCCACCCCCCGGTCGCGGGCACGGGGCTGGAGGCGATGAGTGCCCCGGCCGGCGAGCCGACGCGCAGCTCGATGGACGCCCCGGTGCCGGATGGCGCCGAGACGCGGAAGGACACCGAGTCGATCCCCGACAGGTTGACCGGGCTGAAGGAGATCCAGTCGTTGTCGGAGATGTCGCCGATGCGCCTGCCGCCTTCGGCTCCGGACTCGTCGATCACGCGGATGCCGGACGAGCCGGTGAAGTGCTCGGCCTGCTTGTGTTTCGGTTGCAGGGTGACTCCGGCGGTGCCCTTCAGGCCGCCGCTGTCGGTGTGATCGGCGGACAGGGCATAGTAGATATTGGCGGCCCCGTCATGGCCGGAGGCGGTGGTCGTGACCGTCCCGGAGCAGCCGGTGTACTGGCCGGTGTCGTGGGCGTGCTGGTCATGGCCGAGCGCCGTGGTCACGGTGACCTCGGCGCAGTCGGCGGCGCCGTCCTCGGCGTCGGTGGCGGTCACCGTGTAGTCCACCTCGTCGCCGAGGTCGATGAACCCGCCGTCGGGCGGGGCCGAGAAGGCCACCTCGGGACGGGTGTTGCCGACCACGACGGGCAGCGTGACGCTGCCGGTCTTCCCGCCGGAGTCCCGCACGGTCAGCCTGGCGGTGAAGGTGCCGTTGGCCTGGTACGTGTGGGAGGGATTGGCGCTGGTGGAGGTACCGCCGTCGCCGAAGTCCCACGCGTAGGTGATCGCGTCGCCGTCGGGGTCGGCCGAACCGGCCGAGGAGAACGCCACGGTGAGCGGTGCCACGCCCGAGTCGGGGGTGGCGCTCGCCTTGGCCAGAGGTGCGCGGTTCCCGGCCACGTAGTCGATCCGGTAGATGCTGTCGTCGGTGTTGGCGTGACCGAAGCCGTTGCCCCAGTCGGCCATGTAGAGGGCGCCGTCCGGCCCGAACTTCATGTCGATCGGCGCACGCGGGGCGATCTGCGCCACGAAGGGGTTGATCTTCAGGAGGTTCCCCGAGGAGTCCAGGCGGAACTCCTTGACGAAGTTGCGGCTCCACTCGTAGAAGAACGGCGTGCCGTCGAAGTACGCGGGGAACTTCCGCTCCGAATCGCCGGCCTCGTCGTAGCGGTAGAACGGGCCGCCCATCGCGGCGGCGCCGCCGCAGCAGTCGATCTCGGGGAACTCGGCCGAGGCGTGGTAGTCGTACCACACGGTCGCCGGCTTGGCCGCCGGCAGGTTCGTCAGGCCGGTGTTGTTGGGCGAGTTGTTCACCGGCGCCGAGCAGTTGAACGTCGCGCCGGAGGTGCCGGTGGCGAAGTCGTAGTCGGTGAACGGGATGTTGTCGCCGACGCAGTACGGCCAGCCGTAGAAGCCGGGTTGCTTGATCAGGTTCCACTCGACGGTGCCCTCAGGACCGCGGTCAGGGTTCGCGGCGCCCGCGTCCGGGCCGTAGTCGCCCACCGAGATCCAGCCCGTCTCCTTGTCCACGGAGAAGCGGAACGGGTTGCGGAAGCCCATCGCGTAGATCTCCGGCCGCGTCTTGGCGGTGCCGGGAGGGAACAGGTTGCCGGACGGGATCGTGTAGGTGCCGTCGGGCTCGGGGTGGATGCGCAGGATCTTGCCGCGCAGGTCATTGGTGTTGGCTGAGGACCGCTGGGCGTCGTAGTGCTCCCGGCCGGGCCGCTCGTCGATCGGTGTGTATCCGCCGGAGGCGTGGGGGTTGGTGTCGTCGCCGGGACCGATGTACAGGTTCCCGTCCGGCCCGAACGCGAGGTAGCCGCCGGTGTGGCCGGGCTCGTCGACGTGACGGTACGCGGGGACCTCGATGATCTTCTTCTCGCTGGACAGGTCGAGGCTGGTCCCGTCGAAGGTGAACCTCGACACCCGGTTCACCTCACCGCCGTCGGACGGCGAGTAGTTGAGATAGATCCAGCCGTTGGCGGCGAAGCCGGGGTCCAGCGCCAGCCCGATGCCGCCGTCCTCACCGCCGTCGTACACCGGCAGGGTGCCGATGACTCTGGTGGCCCCGCCGCCGGCGGGGATCAGGTTCACCTTGCCGGAGCGCGAGATGTAGAAGACGCTGCCGTCGGCGGCCACGTCCAGCTCCATCGGCTGGTCCGGCGCGCCGTCGAGGGTCACCTTCTGGAACCGGGACGCGACCGTGCCGCCGCAGTCGCCCGGCGCCGCGCCCGCCGCCCACCGCACGCCGCCCAGCAGGTGCTGCCGGAACAGGGGCTCGGAGTAGGAGGACGACTGGTGGCCCATCGCGGTGGCCCACACCCGGCCGCCCTCCGGGTTGTGGCACCAGGAGATCGGGTGGTCGGCGCCCATCCGGCTCGGCCCCGCGTCGTACGTGGTCTCGTCCGCGGTCACCAGCACGTGCACCGAGCCCCGCGCGTTCTTGTCGAAGTTGTACCACTCCTCCGTGCGCACCCACCGGTCCGGCAGGCCCGCCGTGGAGGGGTGGACCTTGTCGGCGACCTTGGCGGTGCCCTGAAGGACCGACGAGTGCGCGGTCATGTGAGCTCCCGCCATGATGACCTGGTCCCACCAGGGGAACTGCGCCTCGATGTTCATGTCGGTGGCGTTGTGGACCGCGACGACGCCGTGGCCGGCGCGCACATAGGCCTGGAATGCCTGACGCTGGGCGTCGTTGTCCCACACCATGCCGCTGGTCTGGAACATGATCACCGCGTCGTAGGTGTCCATGGCCGCGGACGTGAAGACGGCGGAGTCCTCGCTGTGGTCGAGCTGGAAGTCGTTCTCGGACGCCAGCTGCTGGAACATCGCGACACCCGCGGGGATGGAGTCGTGCCGGTATGCGCCGCTCGCCGTCTCGGTGAACAGCAGCACCCGGAACTGCGGTGCCGCCGCCTGCGCCACCTGCGGCGACAGGGACATCGACAGCCCTGCCAAGGCTGCGACCAGGGCTGAGAGCAGGCGTGATCTTCGCATGAAGGATCTCCTGGGGGTGCCGGCAGCGGTCGGAGTCGGAGGTGAAGGCGAGCCCTCCAACAACCTATTAAGCATGCTTATCTGGGATACCGGAACCGATCTTCCCTACCCATCTGGCAGACACTACCCTCGTCCGTTCACAAATCAGCAGGTCGAGGCAACTTGAAGATCTCGCTCCGGCAGAATAAGTATGAAACTTTCAGGTGTCATAGGGTGCGCAGGTAGGCGAGCCCGTCCACGGCCAGCCTGTCCTGGCTCTCCGCCAGCGGCCGCCAGACGGAGGCCGCGGTGGCGATGGTCCGGTTGTGCGCGGTGAACGACTCGATGACGAGCGGCCCTTGATAGCCGGCGTCGCGCAGGGCCCGGGTGAAGCCCGGCCAGTCGAAGCGGTCGGCCCCCGGCGTGCCGCGATCGGTGCCGCACACCTGCACGTGCGCGATGCGACCGGCCGCCGGCCGCACCGCCCGGGCGGGATCCTTCTCCTCGATGTTCATGTGGTAGATGTCGAGTGCCAGGTGACAGTCCTCGGGCAGTGCGTCCAGCGCCTGCTCGACGGTGTTGACGAGGCTGGTCTCATACCGGTTGAGCGGCTCGACGGCGAGCTTCACCCCGCGCTCGGCCGCATGATCCAGGACGGGCCGCAGCCGCTCGCGCAACTCGGCGTAGACCTCCCGGCGTTCGTCCGGCGAGAGCCGCCACGTACGACCGACAGAGGCGTAAGCCGGCCCCGCGATCACCGGGGAGCCGACGGTCACCGCCACGTCGACACAGTGCCGCAGGTAGTCCTGGGTGTCGCGGACGGTCTCCGGGGAGGCGGCCACGAGCTCGCGCCCCGGCGGCATGACCAGCACCACGGACGCGGCCAGCCCGTGCTCGGCCAGCACCGCCGCGGCCCGGTCCGGGTCCCAGTCGCCGGGCCGCTCGACGGGCAGCTCGATGACGTCGAAGCCCCACCGGGCGATGCGCGGCGCGAGCCGCGCCAGTTCGCCGTCGGTCAGCGGGGAGGCCCAGACCCAGGTGTTCACTCCGATGGGGAAGATGGCGTCCCTCCTCGTCGTCGGTTCGCGGGAAGGAGCCGGTCAGCTCTTCTTCCCGCCCCAGGCCTCCGGGAACCCGGGCAGGTCCTCGCAACCGCAGAGCGCGTAGTGCAGCGGCGGCATGTCGGGCTGGAGGTGGTCCCGCAGGTTCTCGCCGGTGACCTTGGGCTGCGGCAGGTTCCACCTCTCCGGCACCTCCTCGCCCCCGAGGATTCTCAGTGCGGCGATGATCGGGGTGCGCCACTGATAGGTCGGGTACGTGGGTGCGACGGCGGTGAGATCGGCGTCCTTCCACTTCTGCAGGAAGTCCTGCTGGTCCTCACCGTTGATCGGCGGCACCGGCAGGCCGGCGTCCTCGAACGCCTCGATCGCGGCCACCGCCGTGGCGCCCGCGTCCATCCAGACGCCGTCGATCTTGCCGTGCCGCTGGATGTAGTCGCTGACGATGTTCTTGGTCTTGGCGGCGTCGCCGTCGGTGAACTCCACCCCCACCACCTGGAGGTCGCTCCGGTCGAAGACCACCTTCGCCGCCGACCATCGGGTCTCCAGCACGTCGACACCGGGCAGGATGCGCAGCGCCAGCACCTTCCCGCCCGCGGGCACCTTCTCGGTCAGGAACTCGGCGGCATCGGCGCCGAAGGCGTAGCCGCCGATGGGTTTGATGAACGTCACCGGGCAGTCCGTCTCCACGCCCCGGTCGAACACGATGACGGGCACCTTCGCGCAGGCGGCCGTGACGGCGGGGGTGAGCGTCGCCGTGGTGTTCGGCGAGACGATCAGCGCGTCGCAGCCCTTGGCCTGCAGCTCGGCGATGTCGGAGATCTGCTTGTCGTCCTTGCCCTCGGCGTCCAGGGCGGTGAACTTCCCGATCTCCTCGTGCAGGCCCACCTCGGCCTGCATCGTCTTCCATCCGACCTGCCGCCAGGGGTTGTCGATCGCCGCGTTGGAGAAGCACAGGTGGTACGGCCCGTCCTTCTTGTACTGCGCCGTGTCGATCATCTTCGGGGCGATGGCCTGCTCCCAGGGCCTGTCCGCGGGGCCCTCGGGTGTCTGGGAGCGCATGGCGAGCTGGGCGTCGAAGTCCGTCCGGACGAAGAACTTCGACTGCGTGCCCGTACCGGAATCCTGGGTGCTCGCGGCGGATGCCGCGGGCTGGGTGGCGGCGGTCGGCCTGTCGGTCGTACAGCCGGTGAGGACGAGCGCGGCCAGCACGGCGATGGCGGCCTCAGGACGCGGCATGGGCGTCTCCTGTTCGGGAGGTGGGCTTGCGGGGTAGGCGGGCGGCTCCTGCCGCGATCGCGGCGATGATGATGACGCCCTGCACGGTGAACTCCAGCGCCCCCGAGACTCCGTACAGGTTGAGCAGGGTGAACAGCGCCTCCAGCGTGACGGCCCCGGCCATGGCGGCCGGCACGGAGCCGCGGCCGCCGCCGAGCGTCACGCCGCCGAGGACGACGGCGGTGATGGCGGAGAACTCCAGCCCCTGGCCGACCTGGGCCGAGACTCCGGCGAAACCGCCGAGCAGGATCGCCGCGACGGCCGCCGCCAGGCCGGAGAGCATGAAAGCGAAGATCTTGACCCGGTCGACCCGGACCCCGGACAGCGCCGCGGCGCGCTCGTTGTCGCCGGCGGCCATCAGCGTCTTGCCGAAGTCGGCGTACATGAGCCGGATCGCCGCCGCGCCCAGGAGCACGAGGATCAGCACCGACCACGGCACCGGCCCGAGGCCGCCGCGGCCCAAGACGCGGAAACCCTCCGACAGCGCGCCCCGCGGCGCGCCGCCGGTCCACAGGAACACCGCCCCGGACAGGACGAGCAGCATGCCGAGCGTCACGATGAACGACGGCACCCGCATCTTGGTGGTGACCACGCCGTTGACCAGCCCGACGAGCAGCCCGGCGACGATCAGCAGGGCGAGGACCGGCCAGGTGGCGGACTCGTCGCCGTCGATGAGGCGTGCGGCGATCACCACCTCGGCCGTCACCAGCGAGCCGACCGACAGGTCGAACTCGCCGGAGACGATGACGAAGTACTGTCCCGCGGCGAGGATCACCAGCGGCGCGGCCCGCTTGAGGAACGCCAGGAATCCGGCGGGCTCCAGGAAGTGGGGGTTGACCAGGGCGATCGCGGTGAGCAGCGCCGCGAGGACCGCGAGGAGGGGAAGCGCCCGCCTCATGCCGGTCGTCCCTGGGTACGCCGGGCGTAGACGGCCACGGCGACGACGATGACCACGCCGCGGACCACGTCCTTGACGAAGGAGTTGACCTCGAGCTGGTTGAAGAGGGTGTCCAGGACGGCCAGCAGCAGGACTCCGCCCACGGTTCCGGCCACGCCGCCCTTGCCGCCGGCCAGCGCGGTCCCGCCGAGCACGACCGCGGCGATCGACTCGAGGTCGTAGCCGCCGTCGGTGCCCACCGTGGGGGCTCCGGCGCCGAGCCTGCTGGCCAGCAGCAGGCCCGCGACGCCGGCGCAGACGGAGCACAGCACGTGGGTGAGCACGATGACCCGGCCGGTGCGGATCCCGGACAGGCGGGCGACCTCCTCGTTCCCGCCGACCGCGTAGATGCGGTAGCCGAGCCGGGTCCTGCTCAGCAGGAACCAGGCCGCGACGGCCACGCCCGCCCAGAGCAGGGCGGAGACGGGGACCGGCCCGATCCGGGAGTAGCCGAGGACCTGGAACGACTCGGGCACCGCGCCCGCGGGCCCGTCGTACAGGTGGTCGACGACGCCTCTGATGATCAGCGCGACGCCGAGCGTGGCGATGAAGGCGTGGACCCGGAGCCCGGTGATGACCAGGCCGTTGACCAGCCCCACCAGAGCGCTGACGGCCAGCACCGCGGCGACCGCCGGCCCGATGTTCCCGTCCTGGCCCGCCATGATCTCCGCCGCGACCAGCGAGGCCAGGCTGATCAGGTACGCCACCGACAGGTCGAGCGACCCGGCCAGGATCGCCAGCGTCTGCCCGATCGCCACGATGCCGAGGGCCGCGGAACGCTGCTGGATCCCGACGACGCTCTCCAGGGTGAGGAACTGACCGCCGTCGAGCGCGACGAGGGCCCAGCCGGCCGCGACCAGGCCGAGCAGCGCGAGGAACAGCACCTGCGCAGGGTCGCGCGGGCGCGCAGGGGCGGCGCGGCGGGCGCGCGTGAGCAGGTGCATTCAGGCCGCCTCTCCCGCGGCCAGGCGCATGACGGCCTCCTCCGAGGCACCGGCCGGCAGCGTGCCCGCGAGGCGGCCGTCGCGCAGGACGACGATGCGATCGCTCATGCCGATGAGCTCGGGCAGCTCGGAGGAGATCATCATGATGGCCATGCCGTCGTTCGCCAGCTCGCGCATCAGGTCGTGGATCGCGGCCTTGGCCCCGACGTCGACCCCCCGGGTCGGCTCGTCGAACAGCAGCACCCGCGGCGCCATCGTCAGCCATTTGACGAGCACCGCCTTCTGCTGGTTGCCGCCGGACAGGTAACGGACCTCCTGGTCCCGGCGCACGGGCGACAGGCGTACCCGTTCGAGCAGGCCGCGGACGGCGGCGCGGTTCCCGCCGCCCACCGCGCGGGCGACGAGCAGGACGTTGTCGCGTACGGACTGGCGCAGCGCGAGCCCTTCGGCCTTGCGGTCCTCGGTCACGAGTCCGATGCCCAGGGCCACGCCTTCCCGGACCGAGCGCGGGCGTGACGGGATCATCTCGCCCGTGGTGAACGGCTCCGCGCCGAAGATCGCTCGGGCCAGCTCCGATCTGCCGGAGCCCTGCAGGCCCGCGATGCCGACGATCTCCCCGGCCCGCAGCTCCAGGTCGATGTCGCGGAGTCTGTGGTTGCCTGCCGCGCGCAGGCTGAGGCGTACCTCGCCGGCGCCCGCCGAGCGGGGCGGGAAGTAGGTGCCGAGGTCGCGGCCCACCATCAGGCGGATCAGCTCGCCGGGGGTGACCTCGCCGATCGGGAGGGTGGTGACGCGGGAGCCGTCCTTGAGCACGGTGACCCGGTCGGCGAGATCGAACACCTCGCGTAATCGGTGGGAGATGTACACGACGGTGACGCCGCGTTCCCTCAGCCGCCCGATCAGCCGATAGAGCGATTCGACCTCGTGCTCGGCGAGCGCGGCGCTGGGTTCGTCCATGACGACGAGCCGCGCGTTCACCGACAGCGCCTTGACGATCTCGACGATCTGCTGCCGGGCCACCGGCAGGCGCTTGACGACGTCGCGCGGGCCGAAGGAGGGCTCGCCCAGCTCGTCGAGGAGCCGCGCGGTCGCCTCCTCCATGGCGGTCCGGTCGACCAGGCCGCGCCGGACGGGCTCTCGCCCGAGGAACACGTTCTCGGCGACGGTGCGCTCGGGCAGCAGGTTGAACTCCTGGTGGATGATCGCGATGCCGGAGCGCCGCGCCTCGAGCGGATGGCCGAAGGAGACGGGCCGGCCGTCGATCTCGATCGTGCCCTCGTCCGGCGCGTGGACCCCGCAGATGATTTTCATGAGGGTGGATTTGCCGGCGCCGTTCTCGCCGACGACGGCGTGGACCTCGCCGGCCGTCACCGCCAGGTCCACCCCGGACAGCACCCGCACGCCCAGGAAGCTCTTGCCGATGCCTCGCATGCTCAGCATCCGGTCAGCCTCCCGGTGCTGTAGGAAAGTTTCAGGCCCAGGCCTCTTGGTGCGGGATGCTAAGCGGGCTTATATCGACGGTCAAGCAAAAGTCAGGCGCTTGCATGGCGTATTCACGGGGACGATGTGGGCGAGACGGGCGGCGATGGGCCGACAGACGCCGCAGAATCGGACGACGATGAGCCTACTTATACTTGACCATCGGCGAAATCGGCTCTTACCATCGCGAAGACTCACCTACCGTTGGCATGCGGGGGTAGTCCCGACACGATGGAGCTTTCATGAGCAAGCTCGGTGTGTGGCTTATCGGGGCACGAGGATCCGTGGCGACCACTGCCATTGTGGGCGCCGCGGCCATCAGGGCGGGAGCGGCGTCCCCCCGTGGATGCGTGAGCGAGTCCGCCGGCTTTCCGGGGCGGCTGGTTCCGCTGACCGCCCTGGTCTTCGGTGGCCATGACGTCGCCGAGACCTCCTTGCGCAAGCGCGCCGAACAACTGGGCCGAGCGGAGGTCATCTCACCGGACCTGCCGGAGCTGCTCGCGTCCGATCTGGAGGCCGCCGACGCCGAGATCCGGCCGGGCCACGTCCCCGGCGCCGGACAGACCGCGGCGCGGCTGATCGACGACATCGCCGGCTTCCGCGCCCGGCACGGGCTGGCCCGGGTGATCGTCGTCAACGTGTCCTCGACCGAGCCGCCGGTGGACGCGCGCCCGGAGTTCGGCAAGCTGGCCGACCTGGAGGCGCGGATCGCCGCGGGGGACGACATCCTGCCGCCGAGTTCGCTGTACGCCTATGCGGCCTTCCATGCGGGGTGCGGCTATGTGGAGTTCACTCCGTCCACCGGGCCGGCCCTGCCCGCCCTGGCGGAGCTCGCCGCCCTGCGGGGCGTGCCGTACGCGGGACGCGACGGCAAGACCGGCGAGACCCTGGTCAGGAGCGCCCTGGCGCCCATGTTCGCGGACCGGGCGCTCCGGGTCCGCTCCTGGTCCGGGCTCAACCTGCTCGGCGGCGGCGACGGGGCGACGCTCGCCGATCCCGCCGCCAGGTCCAGCAAGCGGCTCTCCAAGGACCAGGTCGTCGCGAAGGTCCTGGGAGAACCCGTGGAGGGTGAGACGCACATCGACTACGTCCCGGATCTCGGCGAGTGGAAGACCGCCTGGGACCACGTGAGCTTCGAGGGCTTTCTCGGCGTCCGGATGACGCTGCAGTTCACCTGGCAGGGCTGCGACTCGGCGCTGGCCGCGCCGCTCGTCCTGGACCTGGCCCGGCTGGTCGCCCGCGCGCACGAGAAAGGACGGCACGGCGTCCTGCCCGAGCTGGCGTACTTCTTCAAGAGCCCGCTGGGGACGGGCGAGCACTCCCTGGCCGCCCAGTACGCCCGGCTGCGCGCCTTCGCCGAGGAGCTGTCATGAAGGCGCTGCTCGAACTGGTCCGTGCACCGGCCGCACTGTCGGTGCCGGGCGACACCCTGGCGGGGGCCGCCGCCGCGGGACGGCGTCCGGCGGCCGGCCTGGCCCTGGCGTCGGTGCTCATGTACTGGTCGGGAATGGCGCTCAACGACTGGGCGGACCGCGAGGCGGACGCCGTCGAGCGTCCCGAGCGCCCGATCCCGTCGGGCCGGATCAGCCCGGGCGCCACGCTCGGGCTCGCGGCCGCCCTGACCGGCGCGGGCCTGGCCACCGCCGCCCTCGCCGGCGGCCGTCGCGCTCTCACCGTCGCCGGCCTGCTGGCCGGCGCGGTGTGGGCCTACGACCTGCGTCTCAAACGGACGGCGGCGGGACCGGCGTCGATGGCGGCCTGCCGCGTGCTCGACGTTCTTCTGGGGGCGGGCGAACAGGCCAGGGCCGCTCTGCCCGCGGCGCTGTCGATAGGCGCGCACACCTACGGGATCAGCGTCCTCGGCCGTGCCGAGGTGACGGGGGCGGCACCCGGCACGGCCGAGCGCGCGCTGGCGGCCAGCACCGTGGCGGCCGGGCTCGCGGCCGCCACCTGCGTGCGCAGCGGAGCCGCCGCACGGGCCGGGGCGGGCGTCCTCGTCGCCGGCTATCTGGCCTCCACCCTCCCGGTCCAGGCCGGGTTACGGACCCTCCCCGACCCCGGGAACGTACGACGGGCCGTCCGGCTGAGCATCCTCGGCCTGATCCCGCTCCAGGCGGCGGTGGTCGCGGGCGGCGGCCGGTTCGCGACGGCGGGCGCGCTGCTGTGTTCGCTCCCCGCGGGCAAGTGGCTCTCATCCCGGGTGGCGACCTCGTGAACTGGGCCTACTGCACCAACGGCTTCGCCGGCCACCGGCTCCCGGAAGCGCTCGCCGTCCTGGCCGATCTGGGGTACACGGGTGCGGCCATCACGCTCGACCACGGTCACCTCGATCCCTGCTCCCCCGGCCTGGCCGGGGAGGTGTCCAGGATCGCCGGGATCTGCGCCCGCCTCGGCCTCGGCGTCGTGGTCGAGACGGGCGGGCGCTACACCCTCGACCCCCTGCGCAAACACCACCCGACCCTCATCAGCGAGGACGCCGGACGGCGGGCGGAGTTCCTGATCACGGCGATGCGCGTCGCCGCCGACCTGGGCGCTCCCGTGGTGCATCTGTGGAGCGGCGTCCAGCCCGGCGGCATGCCGGAGGCGGAGGCGTACACGCGACTGGCCCGCCAGTGCGCGCGGCTGCTCGACGAGGCCGATCGGGCAGGCGTCACGCTGGGGTTCGAACCCGAGCCCGGGATGCTGGTCGCCGACCTGGACGGCTACGAGCGGCTGCGCGGGATGCTCGGCGGCCATCCCCGGTTCGGTCTCACCCTCGACATCGGGCACTGTCACTGCGTGGAGCGGGAGGATCTGGACACCTGTGTCCGGCGGGCGCTCCCGTACACCGTGCACGTGCAGATCGAGGACATGCGCCGGGGAGTGCACGAGCACCTGGAGTTCGGCGAGGGGGAGATCGACTTCGCGCCGGTGCTCTCCGCCCTGCGCGGCTACCCGGGTCCGGTGGCCGTGGAACTGGCCCGGCACAGCCATGCGGCCCCGCAGGTCGCCCGCCGATCGATCGAGTTCCTGAGGAGGGCCCATGAACGAGCCGGCACAGGAGTGGCGGGCCTCGGCCGTCCGGCAGGTCGAGGCTGACCCGCGGGCGATCCACCGGCTCTTCCCGCAGGCCGAACGGCGGGGCGGTCCGGGCGCCCGGCGCGCGCTGCTCGGCGCGCTGCGCGGCGACCACGCCGTGATCCGGAGCCTGTACGAGGCCGGCGACAGCGGCGAGCGGCTGGCGATCCTGGCCGTCCTGCACGAGCTCGGCCTGGAAGACGCGGCCGTCGCGCTGGTGGAGGACGCGCTCCGCACCAATGACGCGCGGCTGGTCGCCGCGGCCCTCGGCCCGTACGGCTCGACGTGGCTGGACGACCACGCCTTCCGCCAGGGGGTGCTCAAGTGCGTCTTCATGTCGATCCCCCTGGCGGCGGTGGCCGGGCTGGACCGCCGCTTCGACGCCGAGCTGGCCCGGATGCTGTCGGACTACGCGGCGGAGCTGCGGGCGGCGGGCCGGCCCGTCCCGCGCGACGTCCTGGAGAGGATCTGAATGCGTATCTTCGACCCCCACATCCACATGACCTCCCGGACCACCGGCGACTACGAGCGCATGCACGCCGCGGGGGTCCGGGCCGTCGTCGAACCCGCCTTCTGGCTGGGGCAGCCCCGCACCCACGTGGGCAGCTTCCTCGACTACTTCGACGCGCTGCTCGGCTGGGAGCCCTACCGCGCCGCGCAGCACGGCATCCGCCACCACTGCGCGCTCGCGCTCAACCCCAAGGAGGCGAACGATCCGCGATGCGCGGCGGTGCTGGCCGAGCTGCCGCGATACCTGCTGAAGGACGGCGTCGTCGCGGTCGGCGAGGTCGGCTACGACTCGATGACGGCGGAGGAGGAACGGGCGTTCGAGGCCCAGCTGGCCCTGGCGCAGGAGAATGATCTCCCGGTGCTCGTGCACACTCCGCACCGGGACAAGACCGCGGGCACCCGCCGGACGCTCGACGTGGTGCGGGCCGCCGGGATACCGTCCGGGCGGGTGCTCGTCGACCACCTCAACGAGCTGACCGTCGGCATGGTCGCGGACTCGGGCTGCTGGATGGGGTTCTCGATCTACCCGGACACCAAGATGGACCCGGACCGGATGGTGACCCTGCTCAAGGAGTACGGCACGGACAGGATGCTGGTGAACTCGGCCGCCGACTGGGGACGGAGCGACCCGCTCAAGACGCGCGAGGTGGCCGACGTCATGCTCGCGGCCGGCTTCGGCGAGGACGACGTGGATCGGGTGCTGTGGCGCAATCCGGTCGCCTTCTACGGGCAGAGCGGCCGGCTCGACGTCGAGACCGCCTCGGAAGCCGGCCCTGACTACGCCGGCAACACGATCAGGCGGGGCTGACCATGCGGCTGCGCCACGCGGACGGCTCGACGGTGCATCTGTCCTACTGCACGAACGTCCACGCCGCCGAGGATCTCCCCGGCATCCGGGGTCAGCTGTCCGGCGTCGCGGCACGGATCAGGCGCCTGCTCGGCGCCGGACGGCTCGGGCTCGGGCTCTGGCTGTCCCAGCGCGCCACCGCGGACCTCACCGCCCGGCCCGAAGAGCTCGCGGCGCTGCGCGAGCGGCTGACCGCGCTCGGGCTGGAGGTGGTGACGCTCAACGGGTTCCCCTACCGCGGCTTCCAGGACGAGGTCGTGAAGTACCGCGTCTACACCCCCGACTGGGCCGACGCGGAGCGGCTGCGCCACACGCTCGCGCTCGCCGAAATCCTCGCCGCGCTGCTGCCGGACGACGTCTCCGAAGGCACGATCTCGACCCTGCCCCTCGCCTGGCGGACCGGGTGGACGAGCGAGAAGGCGGCGGCGGTGACGGCCAACCTCGACGCGGCCGCCCGGGGCCTGCGCGCGCTGGCGAGCCGTACCGGCAAGGTGATCCGGCTGGGCTTCGAGCCCGAGCCGGGCTGCATCGTCGAGACGACGTCCCAGGCGAGGGCCCTGCTGGGCGACGTGGACCACGACCACCTCGGCCTCTGTCTGGACGCCTGCCACATGGCCGTGGGGTTCGAGGAGCCCGGCGTCGGCGCCGCAGGCGGGCTGCCGGTCGTCAAGCTCCAGGCGTCGTGCGCCCTGGTGGCGCCGCCGGGGGCGCAGCGGGCGCTGGCCGCGTTCGACGAGCCCCGTTTCCTCCACCAGACGCGCTCCGCCACCGGGTACGCCGACGACCTGGGCGAGGCCCTGGCCGGTGCGCTGCCCGCGGACGAGAGCTGGCGCGTGCACTTCCACGTCCCGCTGCACGACGCGCCGCCCCCGCCGCTCACGACCAGCGCCCCCTACCTGCGGCGCCTGCTGGAGACGCTGCTCGGCGGGGAGCGTCCGCTGACCAGGCACGTCGAGGTGGAGACCTACACCTGGCACGTGCTTCCCGGCGCGCCGGCCGACATCGCGCGGGGCATCGCCGCCGAGCTCGACTGGATGCGGGGGCAGCTCACCGCTCTCGGGCTGAAGGAGACGTGATGGCACCGCTGATCGTGGTCAATGTGGTCGGGCTCACCCCGCGCCTGCTCGCGCACATGCCGAACGTGGCGAAGGCGGGCCGGGCGGCGACGCTGCGGCCCGTGCTGCCCGCCGTCACCTGCTCGATGCAGGCCACCCTGCTCACCGGTTCGATGCCCCGCGACCACGGCATCGTCGGCAACGGGTGGTACTTCCGGGATCTCGGCGAGGTGCTGCTGTGGCGCCAGCACAACGCGCTCATCCAGGGCGACCAGCTGTGGACCGCCGCGCCCGGCCTGCGTACCGCCAACGTCTGCTGGTGGTACGCGATGGGCGCGCCTGCCGACCTGCTCGTCACCCCGCGCCCCGTCTACCACGCCGACGGCCGCAAGTCGCCCGACTGCTACACCCGCCCGCCCTCGCTCCACGACGACCTGGAGGCCGCGCTGGGGCCGTTCCCCCTGTTCACCTACTGGGGACCCACCGCGGGGATCGCCTCCTCCGAGTGGATCATCGCCGCCGCCCGCCGCATCCTGGCCCGCGAGCGGCCGGATCTGCTGCTGGTCTACGTGCCCCACCTCGACTACGACCTCCAGCGGTACGGTCCCGCCGGTCCCGAGGCGGTCGCGGCCGCCCGCGCGGTCGACGCCGCGCTGGCTCCGCTCCTGGGCGAGGAGGCCGAGGTGGTCGTGCTCTCCGAGTACGGCATCACCCCGGCGTCCCGCCCGGTGGACATCAACCGGGCGCTGCGCCGCGCGGGTCTCCTGGAGGTCCACGTCCAGGCCGGGATGGAGTATCTCGACCCCTGGACGTCCCGGGCCTTCGCCGTCGCCGACCATCAGGTGGCCCACGTGTACGTGCGCGACCCCGGCGACCTCGACCGCGCCCGCGCCGTCATCGCCGAGCTGGCCGGCGTGGACGAGGTGCTCGGCCAGGCGGGGAAGGCGAAGTACGGGCTCGACCACGAACGCGCCGGCGAGCTCGTCGCGGTGGCGGAGCCGGACGCCTGGTTCACCTACTACTACTGGCTCTCCGACGACCGCGCCCCCGATTTCGCCAGGCTCGTGGACATCCACCGCAAACCCGGCTACGACCCCGCCGAGCTGTTCATGGACCCGGGCGATCCGTTCGTCAAGCTGCGAGCGGCGGCGGCGCTCGCCAGGAAGAAGCTGGGCTTCCGGTACACGATGCGGGTGGTGCCGCTCGACCCGTCGCCGGTGCGGGGCAGCCATGGCCGGCTGCCCGATCGCGCCGACGACGGGCCGATGATCATCGGCCCCTTCGACCGCGGCTCCTACGACGCGACCGAAGTCAAGGGACTCCTGACCGCCCTGGCCCGGAGAGTCCGCTGACCGCTCCCCCGTGACCGGAAGCCCCGGCGCGGCGGCCCGGATCGCCGCGCCGGGGGGTGGACGGGCTGCGTCAGCCGCGGGTCCACTTCTGGTTGGTTGCTCCGGTGCAGGTCCAGATCTGCACCCTGGTGCCGTTGGCGGTGCCGTGGCCGCTGACGTCCAGGCACTTGTTCGCCCCGACGGCGGTGATGCTGCCGTCGGCGTTCAGCGTCCACTTCTGGTTGTTCTGTCCGTTGCAGTCCCAGATGATCACCGCGGTGCCGTCCGCCGTCCCGGCCCCGTTCACGTCCAGGCACTTGCCGCCGTACACGCGCAGCTCACCGGCGCTGGTGGTCGTCCACTGCTGGTTGGGCCGGCCGTTGCAGTCCCAGATGTGCACGCTGGCGCCGTTGGACTGGGAGGCGCCGCTGACGTCCAGGCACCGGTTCGACGCCATGCCCCGCAGCGCTCCCGTGCTGCCGCCCGGCCCGCCGGTCAGTTCCTTGACACGGATGTCGCGGAAGGAGACCACGTCGCCGGGCCCGTGGTTCTGGATGCCGATGTGGCCCTGCTGCAGAGAGCGGGCCGGGTCGGTGTTGGTGAAGTCGTTGATCTTGCTGCCGTTCAGGAACACCTGCAGCCGCTCGCCCTCGACCAGCAGTTCGTAGGTGTTCCACCGGCCCGGCGGGTTGAGCGCCGCGTCGCGGGCGGCCAGGTCTGCGGACTTGACCCCGTAGATCGCCCCGGTGGTCTTGTCCGGGGTGTCGGTCGCGTCGATCTGCACCTCGTATCCGGTGTCGAGCGCCGCCTGGGGATCGCCGGTGGCGGGGAACCCGACGATCACGCCGGAGTTGGCGTCGCCGGTCAGCTTCCAGTCGAGCTTGAGCGAGTAGGAGCCGAACTCCTTGGCGTCGTACCACAGCATCCCCATGCCGCCCTGCGAGGTCAGCGTGGCGTCGCTGTTGGCGAACGACCCGGGCCCCGCCTGCGACCAGCCCGCCGTCGAGCCGCCGTACAGCGTCGTGTACCCGGTCTCCGGGCGGCAGTCGGCGTTGACGGCCTTGGCCGCGTACCGGATCCCGCCGAGCAGCAGCGCGCGGAAGTCCGGGTCGGCGTACGACTCCTGGGTGTGGCCCAGGCCGGTGTAGAACGCACGGCCGGCGGCCTGCGGGTGGCACCAGGTGATCGGGTGGTCGCCCATACTGCCGCCGCTGTAACTGCCCTCGTCCAGGCTCTGCAGCACCCGGACGTCCGGCCGGGGGTTGGAGCGGTAGTTGTACCACTCGTCGGTGCGGGTCCAGCTGGTCCCGAGGTGCGCGGTCGCGGCGTGCGCCCGGTCCTCGTTCCGTACGGTGGCCTGCTGGATCGCGGGATGGTTGCTGAACCAGGCGCCCATCAGCTGCCCGTAGTACGGCCAGTCGTACTCGGTGTCCGCCGCCGCGTGCACACCGACGTAGCCGCCTCCGCCGTCCACGTACGACTCGAAGGCGGCCTGCTGGCTGCCGTTGAGCACGTCGCCGGTGGTGTTGAGGAAGACGACCGCCTGGTACTGGGCCAGGTTGCCGGTGGTGAAGGCGGCGGAGTCCTCGGTGGCGTCCACGTCGAAGTCGCCCGCGCCGCCGAGGTCGCGGATGGCCTGGATGCCGGCAGGGATGGCGTCGTGCCGGAAGCCGGCCGTCTTGGAGAAGACCAGCACCTTGAAGGCGGCGGCCTCGGCCGGGACGGCGTGGACGGCCATCGCCGCCGCCGCGGTGATCGCCACCGCCGCGGCCGACAGGCGTTTCAGCAAGGGGGTTGTCGGGTGACGCAGCATGGGGGGTCCTTTCAGACGCGGGTCCAGCGCTGGTTGTTGCCTCCGTCGCAGGTCCAGATGCGTGCCTTGGTGCCGCCGACGGTGGCGGCGACGTCCAGGCACTTGTTCGCGCCGACGGCGGTGATCGTGCCGTCGGTGTTCATGCGCCACTTCTGGTTGCTCTGGCCGTTGCAGTCCCAGATGATCACCGCGGTGCCGTCGGCCGTGCCGGCGCCGTTCACGTCCAGGCACTTGCCACCGTAGACCCGCAGCTCGCCGCTGGAGGTAGCGGTCCACTGCTGGTTCGCCTGGCCGTTGCAGTCCCAGATCTGCACCTGCGCGCCGTTGGCCTGCGAGGCGCCGTCCACGTCCAGGCAGCGGTTCGACGCCGCGCCGCGCAACGCGCTCGTGCCGCCGGAATCGCCGGTGGACAGGGTGAAGGCGTCCACGTCGAACAGGTAGCCCTGCCCTGTCGGGCCGCGGAAGACGAGGTAGAGCGTCGTGGTCCCCGTCGGCGCGCCGCTGAGTGAGGCCGAGACGTCGGTGAAGGTGTCCCAGCCGCCGGTGCTCGTCACGGTCGCGGTGCCGAGCAGCGTGCCCGTCGCCGAGCCGGCCCGCACCTCGATCCTGCCGCCCGCTCCCGCCGACGACACGCGGGCGGTGATCCGCGTCGCGCCCGAGAGCTGGTACGGCTGGAAGGAGATCCAGTCGCCGTCGTCGATGAAGCCGGCCGTCACTCCGCCCTCCGCGGTGGTGTGCTCGGCCGTCTGGACGCCCTGGTGGGCGCCGAAGTGCTCCGCCTGGCGGTGCCGCGGCTGCAGGGTGCGGGCGCTGGTGGAGGTGAGGCCACCGCCGTCGGTGTACGACGCCTCGAAGACCCCGTAGATGTTGGCCGCGGAGTCGTGCTCGCCGTCCACGGGCACCGCGATGGAGCCCGAGCAGCCGGTCGTGGAGGTGATCTGGTGCCGGTGACTGTCGTGGCCGAGGAAGTAGGCGACGGTGACCTCGTCGCAGTCGATCGTGCCGTCCTCGGGGTCGCTGACGGTGACCTGGAAGGGCACGGTGTCGCCGAAGGAGAACAGCCGCCCGTCCGCCGGGGTGGTGAGGGTGACGGTGGGCGCGGTGTTGCCGACGGTCACGATCACGCTCGCCGTGCCGGTGAGGCCCTGCGGGTCCCGGACGGTGAGCGTCGCCGTGTAGGTGCCATCCGTGGAGTAGGTCTTGGTCGGGTTCGCCGCCGTGGAGGTGGTGCCGTCGCCGAAGTTCCACGCGTACGTGAGCGCGCCGCCCTCCGGATCCGAGCTGCCCGCCGAGGAGAAGGCCACCGTGAGCGGCGCCGGCCCTGACGTCCTGTCGGCGGACGCCTTGGCGATGGGGTTGCGGTCGGCGTTGCCGATGTACTCGATGCGGTAGAGGGCCTGGTTGTTGCTGCCGGTGCCGTAGTCGAGGACGTACAGGGCTCCGTCGGGGCCGAAGGCCATGTCCATCACCTGCGTCCCGGACCAGGGGAAGGCCGAGATCTCCCCGTACCCGCCGTCCTGCGTGACCTCGATCGCCTTGATCCAGCGCCGGCCGTACTCACCGGCGAAGTACCGCCCGTCGAGTGACGGGGGGAATTTGACGGCCGAGTTCAGGTCGGGGTCGTAGCGGTAGACGGGGCCGCCCATCGGCGACTCCGACCCGGAGCCGAACTCGGGCGGGCTGCCGGCGTCGCCCGCGTACCGGATCCAGGCGGGTTGCGCCGGGGGCAGCGTGGTCAGGCCGGTGTTGCGGAAGGAGTCGTTCGTCGGCCCGCCCGTGCAGTCGTACTTCGGGCCGGTGCTGTTGGTGGCGAAGTTCCACGCGTTGTAGGTCTCGGCAGTGGTGTTCGTGCCCGTGCAGTACGGCCATCCGTAGTTGCCCGGACCGGTGACGCGGTTGAACTCCACCTGCCCGCTGGGCCCGCGGCTGGAGTTGGTGACGCCCGCGTCGGGCCCGTAGTCGCCGAGGTAGACGACCCCGGTCGCCTTGTCCACGCTCATCCTGAACGGGTTGCGGAAGCCCATCGCGTAGATCTCCGGCCGGGTCCTCGCCGTGCCCGGCGGGAACAGGTTGCCGGCGGGGATCGTGTAGGTGCCGTCGGGCTGCGGGGTGATGCGCAGCAGCTTGCCGCGCAGGTCGTTGGTGTTGGCGGCGGAGCGCTGGGCGTCGTACTGCGGGTTGCGGTTGGTGCGCTCGTCCAGCGGAGAGTAGCCGCCCGACTCGAACGGGTTGGTGTCGTCTCCGGTGGTGAGGTAGAGGTTGCCGTCGGCGTCGAAGTCGATGTCGCCGCCCACGTGACAGCACTGGCCGCGGTCGTTCGCCACCCGCAGGACCACCTTCTCGCTGCTCATGTCGAGGGTGTCGTCCGCGTTGAGGGTGAAGCGGGACAGGTGCAGCTCGCCCTTCCACTGGTCGAACTGGGACTGCGTGCCCGTGCTCGGCGCGTCGCCGCCGGGGGTGTTGAGCCGCGGCGAGTAGTAGAGCCAGAGGTGCCGGTTGGTGGCGAAGCCGGGGTCGGCCGCCACTCCCTGCAGACCCTCCTCGTCGTGGGTGTAGACGTTGAGCCGGCCGGCCACCTTCGTGTCGCCGGCGGCGTCGGTGACGCGTACCGTGCCGTCGCGTGCCGTGTGCACCACCGACCGGTTCGGCAGCACGGCCAGCGACATCGCCTCGCCCAGTTCGGCGCCGCCCGAGGCGAGGGACACCTGCTGGTAGTCGGACGGCGGGATGTCGAGCGCGTTCGCGGGGGTGGCGGTGAGCGCGAGTGCTCCGGGGATGATGAGCGCCATCGTGGTCAGCGAGGTGAGCCACAGACGTCGGGGCATGAGTGTTCCCTCCTGCGGCAGGAAGACCGGTCAGGGTAAGCGGTGTCAGGAGCGGGTCCACTTCTGGTTGGTGCCGCCGTGGCAGGTCCAGATGTGCACCCTGGTGCCGTTGGCGGTGCCGTGGCCGCTGACGTCCAGGCACTTGTTGGCGCCGACGGCGGTGATGCTGCCGTCGGCGTTCAGCGTCCACTTCTGGTTGTTCTGGCCGTTGCAGTCCCAGATGATCACTGCGGTGCCGTCCGCCGTGCCCGCTCCGTTCACGTCCAGGCACTTGCCGCCGTACACGCGCAGCTCACCGGCGCTGGTGGTGGTCCACTGCTGGTTGGCCTGGCCGTTGCAGTCCCAGATGAGCACCTGGGCGCCGTTGGACTGGGAGGCGCCGTCGACGTCCAGGCACCGGTTCGACCCGACGCCCCTGAAGGCGCCCGTGTCGTCTCCCGGGGACTGGCCCTCGGGCCCGGCGGCGGCGATCACGGCCTGGGCTCCGGCCGGCCAGGCGCCGTTGGCGACGGTGACATTGTTGTTCACCACGTTGCCGCGGTCGCCGTCGGTGACGTTGGTGCCGCCGTTGGTCGACCAGTTGCCGGTGACGGTTAAGTCCCCCATGTTCTCGCCGTACCAGTAGTTGGCAGTGGCCCAGGTGCCGGTGTTCGACAGGACGTTGTTCCTGACGGTGTAGTACCGCGAGCCCTCGTCGAAGTAGATGCCGAACCAGCCGTTGGTGCGCAGGCAGTGGTTGTCGCTGATCACCGCGCCCGGATTCCACGAGAGCGTGTAGATGCAGCCGCCGTCGGTCATCTGCTGCATGACGTCGTGCACGTAGTTGCCGACGAGCCGGTTGCCGGAGGCGGTCGTGGGCGTGGTGTAGCGCGGCTGGAAGTCGTACAGGCCGCGGTCGGCGTAGTGGGTGCTGCCGCCCGGCTCGTTGGCTCCCCAGCCGTACCCGATCGACATGCCGGTGTACGGCAGGTTGTAGACCTCGTTGTGGGACACGTCGGTGCCGGTGACGTACGTGGTCAGGACCGCGACGATGCCCCGGTGGTCCAGGCCGAGGTCGTGGATGCGGTTGTGGCTGACGGTGATGTTCCGGTTGACCATCCGCTGGTCGCTCGGGTGGTGCGCGTCGCCGCGCACGCCGCCTGCCACGACGCCGCCGGCCGCGCTGCGGGCGATCTCCGACCGGGTAACCGTGATGTCGGAGGCGCCCAGGCCGACTCCGCTGGCGTGCGCGTTGGCGTCGTTGCCGATGCCGATGGCCGTCTGTCCCAGGTTGACGAAGCGCGAGTCGGTGAAGGCGACGGTGTTCGCCGCGGAGATCTGCACGGCGGCGGGCATCTGGTACCAGTTCGGCCGGGCCGCCTCGAACTGGCGGCAGCCCTGGTGGCAGGAGGTGAAGGCGGGCCAGTTCCAGTCGCCCGCTATGTAGGCGCCGGTCTGCTGGTCCACGTAGCCCTGGTCCTGGCCGGGGCCGAGCCAGCTCGTGCCGGTGAAGGTGATCCCGCTGAACGTGATGTGGTGCGCGGGCGCGTCGTAGGTTCCCCCCACGTGCACCAGCGACTGGAGCACCGGCAGCTCCACGCTGACATCAGCCATGTTCTGCCCGGCGAGCGGGATGTAGGACAGGGCGCCGGTCGCGGGGTCGAGGTACCACTCCCCCGGCGAGTCGAGGAACTCATAGGCGTTGACCAGGTAGAGCGGCCCCGCGCGGTGCGGGCTGGTGAAGGTGTCGTAGCCGAAGTTGTTGTTGTTCCAGGCGGGCTGCCGCATCGTGATGAGGTTTCCGCTGATGCTCCGCACCGGCGCGTACCGGTCGGTGAACGAGCCGATGCTCTCCATCTCCACCCGGCCCTGGTCGGCGAGGTTGTTCAGATAGCTCAGCGCGCCGCTGGTGAACCTCATCCCGGTGCTGCTCGCGGTGAAGTCGGACCGGTTGACGGCGGTGCGCGCCCGGGTGGCGAGCGCGCCGTCGACGTACAGCTGGCGGGTGTCGATCCCGGTTGCGACGTCGGCGCGCCAGATGTTCTTCCCGGCGTCGGCCAGGGTCCATCCGGTGACCGCCCTGGCTCCGCTGATGACCGGGACGGCCCCCGCCGCGGCCTGCCATCTGACGGAGTAGCCGTTGTCGCCGGAGTCTGCGGCGGTCAGCCGGAGCGGCGAGGACCGCCGGTACACCCCGCCGGCCAGCTCCACGACGATGTCACCGGACATCCCGGCGTTCAGCGAACGTACCGCCGTCTGCGCGGCGGCCAGCGAGCAGGGCTGGCCGGAAGTGCAGGCGGTGCCGGTGCCGGCAGGTGACGCGTACAGGGTCGTGGTGGCCGCGCGGGCCGGGGACACGGGGGCGACGAGGACGAACGCCGCGGCCAGCGCGGCGGCGACGACGCCGATCAGGACCGGTCTCAGCATCGTGACGGGTGGCGGTAAGGGCACGGTGGTTCCTTCGGGGGGTAGGCGTATGGCCAGGTCACGCCCTGATCATCAGGAAGGCCGCGCCATTGCGGGATCGAGCGGACGTGGAACGCCGGCCTCGCTCCCCATTACCTTCGCCGCGGGCATACCCGTCAAGCCCTTAAGCCTTCCTATTTCCCGCCTCGGACACCGAGAGTGCGGCCGTTCTCGGCGTTCACCAGTATCAACACCTGTGACACCGCATCTCCGCATCCGCGACCTCGGATGAACCGTTCATAATGGTTCATACTCATCGTGCAGCTCTGGCGGCGGTGAGAGTCGACTCCTGCGTCATACCATTGCAGGGAACGGCGAGGAGGAAGCACCGTGACTGAGGCGCCGCGCCAGAGCGGATACCGGCCGGGCTACGAGGTAGCGGCCGAGCAGGTGCTGGAATTGATCGTCAAGCTCGGTCTGCGTCCGGGCGACCGCATGCCGACGGAGCTCGAACTGGCCCGGCAAGTCGGCACCAGCCGCACCGTGGTGCGCGAGGCGGTGAAGATCCTCTCCGCGCTCGGCCGCGTACGCGCCCAGAAGGGCCGTGGCCTGTACGTGGCCGACGACGAGGGGATGTTCGGCACCGGACGCTGGGGGGCCTTCTTCCTCCCGACCGACCTCGACCACGTCTACATGCTGTTCGAGTTCCGCCGGACGCAGGAGATGGAGACCAGCCGGCTGGCCGCCCGGCGCGCCACCCCCGCCGAGCTGAAGGCCATCGAAGAAGCGGCCGGCCGGTGCCGCCGCGGCTTCGAGACCGGACGCGAGGACCTGTTCAATGAGGGCGACGACGCCTTTCACAACGCGGTCGCCACCGCCTCGCACAACATGTTCCTCCACGTCGGCGTGCGGGAGGCGCGCAGGCTGCAGGCGCAGTCGAGCATCATCGGCCTGCACGGCTCGGTGGGCGGGCACGCCGCCAAGGCCGTGGAGGAACACGAGGCCATCTACGAGGCCATCCGCGCCGGCGACCCCGAAGCGGCCGCCCAGGCCGCGGCCACGCACATCGACAACACCCTCGACGACTACCGCAGGGAGATCCAGCAGCGCCTCTTCTCGTCCCCCTGATCCCGGCAGGGGCTCTGCGCCGCAACTCACCCCGGGGACCGCGTCGCGGAGGGGTCTGCGAAGTTGACGAAGTACCCCGCCGGTCCGACTCCGGTCCACGCCTCGGCGAGGTCGTCCCACCGGAGAGAGCTGCGGCTGCAGCGCCGGCCCGCAAGCGTCCCGCCGCACGAATCCGGCTGAAAGTTTCACGGCGGAGGGTCGACGGCGGCCGCGGCGGCCCCTCCTGGTCAGGCGGAGGAGCGACGCCCTCTTCCCGGTCCACGGTCCTTGACGCCGATCGGGCTGAGGCTTGACAGCTCTCGTCGTGGTCGTATTTGCTCCGCTGCACCATCGCCGACAACCGCCGCAAAGAAAGGAGGAGACCGATTACGGCGGTATTGAGTTAGCGCTAACATCCGATCGTCCGGCGACCCGGAGAAGCGCAACCGAATGGCGTCGTTCCGCATAGGCCCCCGAAACAGGAAACGCCGACGGCGGCGCCGGAAAAGGCAATACGAATACTGCCCTTTCACGTGTGTCACCACGACAACGGCAAAGGAAATTGCGTGATGTCGAGGCTCAGGTCCCTCTTCACCGCCATCGCGTCGGCGGCGCTACTCATCGTCGCGGCCACGGGGCAGCCCGCGCTGGGCGACAGCGCGAGCCCGTCGAGCACGATGCGGAGCGCCCTCGCGCCCACCGCGGGATGCGGCAAGACCCCGACCCTCAGTAGCGGTACTCATACGATCACCACGAACGGCAGGAATCGAAGCTTCGTCCTGAGGATTCCGGACGGCTACAACAACACGACGCCCTACCGGCTGATCTTCGCCTTCCACTGGAACGGCGGCACCGCCAACGACGTCGACTCGGGCGGGACCAGCGGCTACCCGTGGTCCTATTACGGACTCCGGGCGCTGTCGAACAACACCGCGATCTTCGTCGCGCCGCAGGGCCTCAACAACGGCTGGGCCAACTCGGGCGGCGAGGACGTCACCTTCGTCGACGCCATGATCCAGAGGATCGAGGCGGACCTCTGCGTGGACACCGCACAGCGCTTCGCCCTGGGCTTCAGCTACGGCGGCGGCATGAGCTACGCGCTCGCGTGCGCCAGGGCGAACGTTTTCCGCGCGGTGGCGGTCTACGCCGGAGCGCAGCTCAGCGGCTGCAGCGGCGGCACGCAGCCCGTCGCGTACATGGGGTTGCACGGCCTGAGGGACTCGGTGCTCAACATCTCCGCCGGCCGCTCGCTGCGCGACCGGTTCGTCAGGAACAACGACTGCACGCCACAGAACCCGCCGGAGCCCGCCCAGGGCAGCCTGACGCACGTCGTCACCTACTACTCGGGGTGCCAGACCGGGTATCCGGTCGCCTGGGCGGCCTTCGACGCGGGCCACACCCCCGGTCCCGTGGACGGCAGGCCCGGCGACTTCGAACCCGGTGAGAACTCCTGGACCAGGCCGGTGGTCTGGGACTTCTTCACCCAGCTGGGAGGCGGCACCCAGAACCCGCCGGACACGGGCACCTTCAGGGGCGTCGGGTCGAACCGGTGCCTGGACGTCGACGGCGCCTCCCAGTCCAACGGCGCCCAGGTGCTCATCTGGGACTGCAACGGCCAGGCCAACCAGCAGTGGACCGCCACCGGCTCGGGTGAGCTGCGCGTGTACGGCGGCAAGTGCCTGGACGTGAACGGGGCCGGCACGGCGGACGGCACCGCGGTGATCATCTGGGACTGCAACGGCCAGAACAACCAGAAGTGGACGCTGAACGCCGACGGCAGCATCACCGCCGTCGGCGCCAACAAGTGCCTGGACGTCAGCGGCCACGGCACCGCCAACGGCACCAAGGTGCACATCTGGACCTGCCACGGCGGCACCAACCAGAAATGGACCCGCTCCTGACTCTACGGACGCCGGCCATCGGCGCAGGCGGACCCGGCGCCGCGGTGGGGCAGGCGACCCGGAGCGGTGCCGGGTCCGCACCCTGATCACGGCCCGATCCCGCTTGAGCAGGCCCGATGATGACGACGTTATCCACGGCTGCTCCGAGGAAATGGGGGAATTCCCGCTCAGGATGACTCGCCCCCGGCGGCTTCGCACCTTCGAGATTGATGTCCTGTTTCCGGGGAGTCGGCGTGCTGGTCGATGAAGGTCACGAGTGCGTGTGTGGCCGGTCGAGCTCGGCGATGCTCCTATGTCGTCAAGCCGCCATGGCCATCTTGTGCTCGCTCGGCTGCGAGGCGGTGGCGTCGGCATTGGAGCCGGAGGCTACGTCGAGTTCGGTGATCCGTACGTCGACGCCGAGGTCGGCGAAGCGCTGTCCCACTTCATCTCGTTCTCGGCGGTGACTTGGTTGAACTCCCGGTTCAGGATGTTCACGTACGTCGTGTCACCGAGCTCTCCTGCGGCGATGGCGGCGCCGAAGTAGCGGCCGCCCCGCTCGGCCGCCGAGGCGCCCAACGTGGAGGCGGCGTTCACCGGGCTGGGAGCCCCGCAGACAGGCCGGCAACGACCAGTCCGGCGGCGAGGATGGATAAGAGTCGTTTCATCAGGGCCTCAGACCTTTCTGGTGAGTGCACCCGAGGTCAGGGGGTGGCGAGGTCGAAGCGGCGCACGGTGACCGCGCCGCCGAGTGACCGGGTGGCGTAGTTGAAGATCCCGAAGCGGTAGCCCATGAAGAACTGCCAGGCGTTGTTCAGCGTGAACGCCGGGCCGAGGCCGACGAAGGTGCTGCCGTCGGTGCTGTAGGAGAAGCGGGCCTGTCTGCCGGAGCCCGGGCGGATGTCGGCGTTGACCCGCAGCCAGATGCGACCTCCTGAGATGTTCGCGCCTGCCGCCTCGGTGCCGGTGCCGGTGGTCTGCCACGAGCTGTTCATGGTCAGGCCGTTGGTCATCACGACCCGGTCGACGCCGTTGTCGCGTTTGACGCCGATCCACGCCGACTGGTCGCGGAGCATGGCCAGCCCGGCGCGGTCGCCGTTGGCCAGCTGCGAGTAGTCGAGTTCGATCGTCGCCGTCGAGGACGGGCCCTGAATGCGGTGGGTCAGTGTGTTGCGGGCGTTGTAGAGGTCGTTCGTGACGGTCGCGGTCTGCAGGCGCAGGCCGTTGCCGGTGGAGAAGCGGCTGGTGTCGGGGTTGTGGTTCCATTCCCAGCGGTGGCCGAGGCTGGGAGAGGTGAAGGTGTCGGGGCCGATCATGGGCGCGACGGTGCGGCTGGTCTGGATGTTCGGCTTGGGGTAGGTGGCTCCCCAGGCGCCGTTGACGATCTGGAGGGTCGGCCAGTCGCCGGTCCAGGTGATCGGCGCGAGCGCCGGGACGCGGCCGCCGGGGTAGGCGTCGACAAAGGACATGTAGTACCAGTCGCCGTTCTGGGTCTGGACGAGGCCGCCCTGGTGGGGGACACCGCCGCCGGAGATGGGGCCGGGCAGGTCGAGCAGGACCTGGCGCATCTCGTACGGGCCCCACGGTGAGGTGGAGCGGAGCACGTACTGGCCGTTGGCGGGGCGGGTCAGCCAGATGTAGTAGTAGCCGTTGCGCTTGTAGAAGCGGGCGCCCTCCAGGGTGCCGACGCTGCTAGGGGTCTGGAACACCTGCTGGGCGCGCACCTGGCCGAGCCCGTCGGCGGAGAGCTGGGCGACGCTGATGGTGCCGTTGCCGTAGGCGACGTACATGGTGTCGTCGGTGTCGATCAGCAGGCCGGCGTCGTAGTAGCAGTTGTTGATCTGCGAGCGTTTGGTCCAGGTGCCGTCCACGGCGGAGGCGGTGTAGACGTAGGTGCGGTTGAACTCGACGCAGCCGATCCAGTAGTAGGTGCTGTTGCTGGGCCGGTAGTTCAGACTCGAGGCCCAGATGCCCTTGACGTACGCCCGGCCGCCGCTGAGGTCGTAGGCGCCCGAGCCGAAGTCGAGCCGCGGGACCGAGTGGCCGGCGTACTCCCAGTCGACCAGGTTGTAGGAGCGCAGGATCGGCGCGCCCGGGGAGTAGTGCATGGTCGAGGCCGAGTAGTAGTAGGCGTCGCCGACCCGGATGATGTCGCCGTCGGCGAAGTCCTGCCACACGACCGGGTTGGCGTAGGAGCCGCCCGTGCCGGTGGTGACCGGGACGAGCCGCCATTGCTGGTTGGCGCCGCCCCAGTCGTCGTACTGGACGATGTTGGCGCCGTCGGCGGTGGAGGCGTTCTGCACTTCGAGGGCCTTGCTGCTGTGGCGGTTGATCAGGCGGACATGGCCGCCGTCGGAGTCGGCGAGCCTCCATTGCTGGTTGGTGCCATTGAGGTCGGCCCATTGCACGACGGCGCCGCCGTTGGCGGTGGAGAAGCCGGAGACGTCCAGGACCTTGCCGGAGTGGCGGGACTTGATGCGGTAGTGGCCGCCGCCGGAGTCGACGAACTGCCACTGCTGCTGGTTGCCGTTGTTGCGGGTCCACTGGGTGATGCGGGCGCCGTCGTTGGTGGCGAGGTTGTAAACGTCCAGGGCCTTGCCGCTGTTGCGGTTGACCAGCACGTACCAGGCGTTGGTGTCGACGGTTGCGGCCGACGCCTGGGGTGTGAGGAAGACGGTCACGAGCAGCAGGGACGAGATGACCGCGAGCACGCGTCTCACAGGAACCTCCAGAGGGTGGTGTTCGCGCCGTTGTCGTCGGCGCGCACGACCTGCGCACCTTGGGACGTACCGGCGAGGCCGAGGACGCGGCCGCCGTTGGCGCACTGGATGCGGAAGGTGGCGCCCGGCCCGTAGCGCAGGCGCCAGCGGTGGTCGGCGGTGCCGGTGTCGGCCCACTGCAGGGCCAGGCCGCCGTCGGCGGTGGACATGTCCCGGTTGCCGAGGGCCGGCCCGCTGGCCGCGTTGACCAGCCGGAAGGTGGCCTGGCCCGTGCCGCCCTGACCGCCGGTGTTCCAGTAGACGACGTAGTTGTGGCCGTGGGCGTCGTAGAACGGGCGCAGGTTGACGGGTCCGCCGCTTGCGGTGGCGGTGAAGGCCAAGGCGGTGGTGCTGGTCCGGATGATCGAGGAGGGGGTCAGGGTCGGGGCCGACGACAGGCTCGTGTCGCCGTAGTCGCCGGACAGCACGACCGGGCCGTAGGTGACGGCCTGCACGCCCGGGTTGTCGTTGGCGGCCTTCATGACCACCCGCTCGGTCAACCGCACCGTCACCGTGTCGCCCGGCGTCCACGACCGGGTGAGGTCGGCATAGCTGCCCGGCGTGACACTGATGTTCTGTTGCACGCCGTTGACGCTGACCGTCGCGCCCTGAGGCCAGGACGGGATCCGGATCCGCATCGTCCACGACCCGCTCACGTTGCCGGTGACCTGGAGCGACGCGGTGTCACCGACCGGGTAGGAGGTGGTCTGGGTGACGGTGATGCCACGCCGGCTCCAGTCGAGAGTGGAGGACACGAACAGGTTCACGAACAGGGTGGTGCCGTCGTGGAAATAGATCGAGTCCATCAGCTTGGTGTTGGTCTCGATCCCAGTGCCCTGGCAGCACCAGAAGGAGGTGTAGTCGGCGCTCCAGGTGCCGCCGCCCCAGGCCGGGCCGACACCTCGCCGCCCGCCGGGGCCGCCATTGGCCGCCGCGCCGCCGGTGGACAGCCGGTGGTTGGCCTGGAAGACGTACAGCAGCCGGTCGACATCGACGAAACGCAGATAGGACAGCGTGCGGCTCTGGTTGTCCAGCCATCGCCCGGAAGCCGGCCGGACCTGACCCAGATCGAACTCGTAGGCCGACACGCCGATGTCGGGCCTGGCCCACGGGATGGCGGCCAGGGCGGGCGACGCGCCGGCCACCTGACCGGTGACCGAGAGCGCGGCGGTGGCCCCAGTGGCCTGGAAAAGCTGGCGACGGCTCAGAGACATGGGGTGCTCCAGAAGGGAACGGGGGATCGAGCGGCCGGCCAGTGCCACTGAGGCCGACCACCGGCTTACCTCGTCAGGCCAATGGATCGGCTACCTACCAGCGTGAACCGGACAGGGAGCGCATGATGGTTCCTCCAAGTCGGGTCGGTTCGATACGAGCACTGGAGCGCCTCTCCCTTCATCGGCGAGATCAAGGAGTGGTCATGTCCGATCCCTCGCGCTGGGTGTCGGGCGGGTGCAGCTGTTCGCGACAGGAGCGACGGCGGACAGGTCCGTGAGTATGAGCCAGTGCTGTTATCGCTAACATTCAGAGCTTCGGATCTGCATGGCCTCCTCTGTGGGTGTGTCGCGGAGTACATCCGACTGCCGGATCCGGCGTCAACGCGTCTAACGCTTGCCGACGGGGGGCATCGCAGCTGACGCGTGCTCAGCCTGGACAATCATCAGGACGATGATCGGGATGCACCGCCTGCCGATGTGAAAGTTTCACATAAGTTACCCGGCGAGTCCCGCGATGGGAGCGGCTGCCGACTATGACGCTGATCGGCGAAACGTTCACCAGGTAGCGCGCTGGATATGGGGTATCAAGGTGGCTCCGCCCTGCTGTACCGCTACCTGGGCCAAGGACGCGCCGAAAATGCCCAGCCGCCGCCCTCACCCCGCCGCGTCGCCATCTGGATCATGACCGACCCCGCACGCCTCAGCCCCGGCCACACGGCACGGCTACAAGACGTGCTGGACATCTGCCTGGAAGTCAGCTTCTCGGCCCTGAAGGGACCGAGCTTGCAGCTCCTCGCCGTCGATGGCTTCGACGGCTCAGGCCGCGTCAGGCAGCGTGACTCACTGCCCAGCCCGCCACACCGCGTGAGGCGATGTTGCGGGCCGCGTTGACGTCGGCGTGCTCAGCGAAGCCGCACGACGTGCAAAGGAAGGTCTCCTGGTCTGGCCTGTTCTTCTTGTCCACATGCCCGCAGGCCGAACACTGCTGGGAGGTGTAGGCGGGGTCGATGTGGATCAGGGCAACCCCGTTGCGGGCCGCCTTGTAGGCGATGAAGCTTCCCAACTGGTGGAAGCTCCACGAATGCAGGGTGACCCGCTGGGGCTTGCGGAGCCGTACCCGGTCACGGATGCCCTGGAGGTCTTCCAGGGCGATCCCCTGTCCGGTGCGTTCTGCCTCGGTCACGATCTGCTTGGCGATCACATGATTGGTGTTGGCGGCGAACCGCGCCTCCTTGCGGCGGCGCCGCTTCAGCAGCCGCTTGGCGGATTTGGTCTGTTTGGCCTGCAAGCGGCGGCGTAGTTCGCGGTTGCGGTGGCGAACCGCGTTCAGGCCCTTGCCGCAGTGCCGGGTGCCGGTGCTGGTGGTGGCGATGTTGGCGATGCCCAGATCCACGCCCAGGAAGCCGTCTGGGACCGTCACCGGCCGGTCGGGAAGGTCGCAGGTCGCCATCAGGAACCACATGCCGTCCCGGCAGACCAGGTCGGACTCGCCCTTACGGTAGGCCGACAGCAGCGTGATCTGGTCGGCGGAGGCAGTGAACGTCAGGCTCTTCAGCCTCCCGGTCACCGTCCAGATCGACACCGTCCGTGCGTCGATCTGCCACGACAGGCATCGGTCGTCGAACGGCTGGGCGGCGTCGGGGCGGAAGGCGATCGGCTTGGATTCGGCCGGCGAGCGGCGGGTGGAGCCCGCCTTGCCC